>CAYVGN010000035.1:0-13872 GCA_964451215.1 uncultured Acidobacteriota bacterium | reverse complement strand
CTCTGTTGCCGTCGACGGCGCAGGCCGGATCTACGTCGCCTGGGACAGCTACCGCAAAGGCGACTATGACGTTTACTTCCGCCTCTACGACGCATCCGGGCGTGCCGGCCCGGAACGGCCAGCCGCCGGCAGCGCGCGCTACGAAGCCTACCCGTCACTGGCCTATGATCCTTCCGGCCGCTTGTGGGTGGCCTGGGAGGAGTCCGACGAAGGGTGGGGGAAAGACTTTGGCGCGTACGAGACAACCGGGATCGCGCTCTACCAGGGTCGGTGGGTCCGCGTGAAGGTCTTTGAAGGCGAGCGGGCCTATACGGCCGGAAGTTTGGGCGGGGTGCTACCCGGCGTCCCCAGCTTCAAGCTAGACACGCCCGGGCACCAGGCTGATCCCGAAATGGGCGCCCAGCCGGACCCCAACCTGGCCAAGAACCGCCAGCCGAACCGTGTGCCGCAGCCTCCACCACGGCCGCTGAACAGCTTCCCGCGCCTGCTGGCTGACCGCGCCGGGCGCGTCTGGCTGGCCTACCGGACGGCCCATCCTGTTTGGTGGACGGGCATCGGGACCGTCTGGTTTGAGAACGTGGTGTCGTTCGACGGAGCCGCGTGGTCCAGCCCCATCTTCATCCCGCACAGCGACAACCTGCTCGACAACCGCCCGGCGCTGGCCTCCACGGCCGGTGGGGAACTGCTGATCGTCCGCTCTTCCGATGGTCGCCAGCAGTTCCATGCCCGGCTGCGCCAGTTCGATATTCCGGGGCAGGCCTTCGCCCTGGAGCAGGATCCTTACAGCAACGACCTGTACACCTCCCGGATAACGCTGGCCGCGGCGGTGAAACCGGCCCAGCTTCAGCCCTCAGCCGCCGAAGCGCCCGGGATTAGAACGCCGGCCCGGGCGGACCTGGAAGCTGTCCGCCGTCTCCGTGGCTATCGCGCCAGGATCAACGGCGCCGAGTACCGCATCCTGCGCGGCGAATTCCACCGCCATACCGAGGTCTCGATGGACGGCGGGCGCGACGGTCCGCTGTGGGACGCCTGGCGCTACGGGCTGGACGCGGCCGCCCTGGATTGGATCGGCTGCTGCGACCATGACAACGGTTTCGGCCGCGAATATAGTTGGTGGACCATCCAGAAGCTGACCGACCTGTTCCTGGCGCCGAACGCCTTCACGCCCCTGTTCAGCTACGAGCGCAGCATTCGCTACCCGGAGGGCCACCGCAACATCGTATTGGCGCGGCGCGGCGTACGCACCCTGCCCCGGCTGCCCAGGGTGGATGAGGAGGCGCCGGGCGGCGCGCCCGACACCAGGATGCTTTACGACTACCTGCGGCACTTCAATGGCATCGTCGCCTCCCACACCAGCGGCACCAACATGGGCACCGACTGGCGCGACAACGACTCGCAGCGCGAGCCGGTGGTGGAGATCTACCAGGGCGACCGCCAGAACTACGAGATGCCCGACGCCCCGCGCTCCAACACCGCCAACGACTCCATTGGTGGCTGGCGGCCCAAGGGCTTCGTCTCGCTGGCGCTGGAGAAGGGCTACCGGCTGGGCTTCCAGGCCAGCTCCGACCATATCTCCACCCACATGAGCTACTGCAACGTCTACGTGACCGCGCCCACGCGGGAGGCGTTGCTTGAGGGTCTCCAGAGGCGCCGTGTCTACGGCGCCACCGACGACATTCTGGCCGATGTCCGCAGCGGGCCCCACCTATTGGGCGACCAGTTTGAGACGGCTGAGCCGCCCTCGCTCACCGTCAAGCTGGTGGGCACCGTCCCCTTCGCCAGGGTTCACATCATCAAGGACGGCCGCCACGTCTACACTACGGAGCCGAACACAGCCACGGTTGAGTTCGCCTGGCGAGACAACGCGCCGGCGGCGGGCAAGACCAGCTACTACTACGTGCGCGGGGAGCAGCAGGACGGCGAGATCGTCTGGGTTTCCCCAATGTGGATCACTTACCGCGGAAAATGAGGCTGGCGAGCGGAGGCGGAAGCCAACGGCAACTCCCTCCGCCGGCCATCAGCCTATTCCTCGGCGGGCGCGGGGCCGCCGATGCGCGCCAGGTCCGCCTGGCTCACTTTCTCGACATTGAAGCGCCTGGCCGAAGCCAGCATCTTCGCCAGTACTTCGTCGAAGTCGAACGAAGTCGCTTTGGAGAAACGGATGGGGTTGATGCGGGCGACCACGAAGGGCTTCAGGTAAGGGCTGGTGAGGCCGCGGGCCTTCAGCTTTTCCACCACCTCGGCAACTGCTTCGTCCAGCTCCAATAGCTTGTGCGCCCGTTTTCCCCGCTCCGCCAGCGCCTTCGCAATGGGCTGCTCCAGAAAGTCATCGGTGCGCTTGAGCACCGGCTGGTAGGCGCCGCCGCTGAACCGCGGCCGCTGTTCGTAGCACAGGCCCAGGGTCAGGTAGGAGGGTTCTTCGAACTCGAACGCGTAGTCGCTTTCCTTGGCCTTGCCATCTTCCGCCAGCGCCTGCGCCATGCGCAGCGTCTCCAGCGATTTCTCCCGCAGGTTGTGGGCCTTCTCGGTGTTGAGCGCCAGGATCTTGAAGGCCAGGTCGGGGTCGGGCAGCAGCAGGGCGACCACGGTTCTCGCGCCCAGCTTCTTCAGTGCCTCCAGGCGGTGACCGCCATTCGGCGTCCAGTAGCGGCCGTCCTGGCGGACGGCGATGATGGGGTCGAGGAAACGCCCGATCTTCTCAATTACGTTCATCAGCCGCTTGACGTGCGTGTCGGAGGCCTCGCGCTGATAAGGTGTGGGTTCCACTTTTTGAACGGGCAGGGCGACCAGCAGGACCGGCTTGCCGCCGAACGGCTCGGCGTAGCTGCCCAGCACCGCCCCGCCATCGGCCTCCACCGCCTGTGACAGCCGGCTGATCTCCAGGCTGGCCGGCGCCTTGGTGTTACCGGGCGCCAACCCCACGGTCTCGGGCGCCACCTTCTTTCGTCGGCTCCTCTTCTTTTTCTGCGCCATACGTCGTGCCTCCGCTCAACGCCCCCTTTTTGCGCGCTCACGCAATCGCTTCGCTCTGTTTAGTATACGTGAACGGTTGATTTCGCGGCGCGCCGTTGGAATAATGCCCCTGCCTGCTGCAGGCGGGATTGCGGCAGGCGGCAGCTAGACGGAGGGCAATCATGGCAGAAACGAGGAGAGCATTTTTGAGGAGTGCGGGAGCGGCGGCCATCGTTTACAGGTTCGTCGAGTCTGGGCCTTACCTGAAGGCGGCGGGACCGAACGACCAGATCGGGCTGGGCTTCATCGGGGTCGGCATCCAGGGCAACATCTTGCTGCGTGCTTTCCAGGCCCTGCCGGGTGTGCGGCCGATCATCGCGGCCGACGTGTACGATGGCCACCTGCTCCGTGCCAGGGAGGAGACGAAGGGCGCCATCGCCACCACCCGCGACTACCGCGAGGTGCTGGTGCGGAAGGACGTGGACGCGGTGGTGATCGCCGCGCCCGACCACTGGCATCGCCAGATGGTGCTGGACGCCCTGGCCGCGGGAAAGGATGTATACATCGAGAAGCCAATGACCTGGCGCATCGAGCAGGGCAAGGAGATCATGGCGGCGGTGAAGAAGACCGGCCGCATCCTCCAGGTGGGCAGCCAGGGGAAGACCTCGATGGCGACGGCCAAGGCGCGCGAAATCGTCAAGTCGGGCATCCTGGGCAAGGTCAACATGGTGCGGATGGCCAACCACCGCAACAGCGCGGAGGGCGCCTGGGTCTACCCAATTCCGCCTGACGCCTCGCCACAGACCATTGACTGGCCGCGCTTCATTGGGCCTTCGCCCAAGCGCCCCTTCGACCCCAAGATCTTTTTCCGCTGGCGCTGCTGGTGGGAGTACTCGGGCGGCGTCGCCACCGACCTCTTTGTCCACATGCTGACCACGCTGCACGAGATCATGGACGTGGTGGGGCCGAAGTCGGTGGTCTCCCAGGGCGGCATCTACCGCTGGAATGACGGCCGCACCGTGCCCGACTTCATGAACTCGGTCTTCGACTACGGCAGCTTCCTGGTGGACATGTACGTGAACCTAGGCAACTCGCGCCCGGTGCACGGCACGGTGATCTGCGGATCGGAAGGAACGCTGGTGACGGAGGGGCGCGGGCCGTACGGCGGCAAGCTGGTGGTGTACGCGGAGCGCGAGGGGCCCCGCGCGCAGTCTTATGCGGTCCGCAGTTGGCCCGAGGCGCTGCAGAAGCAGTACTTCGAATCGCTCGGCTACACGCCAGAGGGGCGGCCGAAGGAGCCGCCACCGCCGCCAAAGCCCGACCAGGAGTTCGCCATCGAGCGGGGCCCTTCGCACTACGAGTACTTCATCATGTCGCTGCGCGACCGCTCGCCCAGCCGCGAGGACGCTGCCGCCGGCCACTACGCTGCCGGCGCGGCCCACCTGGCCAACCTGGCCTACCGCAAGGGCAAGCGCATGTCGTGGGATCTGAAAACGGGTAAAGTTAGCGAGGGTTGAGATCGGACGTTCACCAGAGTCTCCGTCACGGCCGCGCCACGCATTTACAGAAGCGCCGCTAATCCGAGGCGCGACCGTGAGGGAGCGCACAGCGAGGGAGAGGCGATGCGGGTTGTTGGCGGGTTAGTCGCGTTGGTGCTCGTACTGGGTTTGGTGGTTTCGTTGCCGGTCGGCTTGGCCGTTCCCGCGGCGGGCGACGAGTTCGTCGGCAGGTGGGACATCAACATTCCCATGCGTGATGGGCGGACTCGGGCCTGCTGGCTGGAAGTGACCAGGGACGGTGAAAAGCTGAAGGCCAGGTTCCTGGCCGGGAGCGCCAGCCCGTTCGAGCTGAAGAAATTCTCGCTCGAGGAGGGCGAGCTAAGGTGGGAACACCTGTCCGGACGGCCGCCCGATCAGTTCACCACGGCCTACCGGGCCCGGGTCAAGGACGGCCAGCTCGAAGGGACTGTGACCCCCGGGAACCAGGCGCCGATCTCCTGGACCGGGGTGCGCGCCCCGGTCTGGCCCGATAAGTTTCCGAAGAAGAAGCCCGGCAGGCCCATCGCGCTGTTCAACGGCAAGGACCTTTCCGGCTGGCTGCCTCAGGTCCCCAGCCGGCCATTGCGCTGGACGGTGAAGGACGGCGCGATGGCGAACGACCCGCCGGCGAACAATATCTACTCCGAAAGGAAATTCCAGGACTTCAAGCTGGAGGTGGAGTTCAACGTTTCGGCGCACGGCAACAGCGGCATTTACTTGCGCGGCCGGCACGAGATCCAGGTGTTGGACGACTTTGGCAGGCAGCCGGACGAGCATTCGCACGGCGCCATCTACGGCTTCATAGCGCCGCGGGTCAATGCCGGCAGGCAGGCGGGGGAGTGGCAGACGCTGGAGGCCACGCTGATCGGCAACCGTGTCACCGTGGTCCTCAACGGCGTCAAGATCCACGACAACGTCGCCATCCCGGCCATTACCGGCGGCGCGCTGGACGCCAACGAAGCCCAGCCCGGCCCTATCATGCTCCAGGGCGACCACGAGGGCATCATGTACCGCAAAGTGGTCGTGACCCCGCTTGAATAGGCCCTATAGCAGCACCCCCGGCAACTCAGCGACAGAAGGAAGCAACAGGTCGGGAGCGGCGGCCTCGAGGAGGGGGCGCGGGCAGGCCCCGTTGGTGACAGCGATGACCAGGCCGGCACGCGCCGCACGCCCACAGGCCACGTCGGCGGGCGTGTCTCCCACCACGGCCACATTGCCGGGATCGCTCACCCCCACGCGCCGCATCGCTTCCCATACCAGGTCGGGCGCCGGGCGCCCATGTGCCACGTCGTCGCCGCTGAGAAAGCTGGAGAGGCAGTCCTGCCAGGGCACGCGTCCGGCAATCGCGTCACGGATGGGGGCGGGGAAGCCGGTGGCCAGCGCCAGGCGCACGCCGCGGGCGGCGAGCTGGCGGAACGCGGCCTCGGCCCCCTCCACCCAACGCAGCGGCTCGCGGCGATAGTGTGCGCGCAGGTGCTGGACGAAACTGTCGAGGACCGCGCGCGCTTCGTCGGCGGGCCGGCCCTGGGCTTCGAGCATGACCGAAATGGCGTCCAGTTTCGTGCGCCCCCGCAGGCGCGCGAACTCCGCCGGCTGCCAGGGGAGCCCATGCTGCCCGAGGGCTCCCTCCAGCGCCTCTTCCACTGCGCCGTCGTCCTCCAGCGTGGTCCCGACCAGGTCGGCAACAACCAGGTGGCAATGGAATCGCATCCGTGCTTTCATAGTTAATCATGAAACTCGAGGGAATTTTTCCGCCAATCTGCACTCCCTTTGACCTGGACGGCGAATTCTCGCCCCATAAGCTGCGGGCCAACATTGACAAGTGGAACAAGACCAGCCTGGCGGGCTACGTACCGACCGGCTCGACGGGCGAATCGGTCTTCCTGACCAAGGATGAGAAGCTGAAGATCTGGGACGTCGTGCGGGAAGCGGCCGCGCCAGGCAAGTTGCTGATCGCCGGGACCGGCGTGGAGTCAGTGCGGGAGACAATTGAGCTGACCAACTTGGCCGCCGAGCGGGGCTACGTGGCGGCCATGGTCCGGACGCCGCATTACTTCAAGGGGCAGATGAGCCGGCCAGAGTCGCAGCTTACCTACTACCGGACGGTGGCCGACTCCGCCAAAATTCCCATCCTGATCTACAACTTCCCTCAGGCCACCGGCCTGGACATTCCCGCCGACGTCATCATCCAGCTCGCCGAGCACCCTAACATCCTTGGGATCAAGGAGAGCTCAGGCAACATCGAGAAGGTGGCGCGGATGGTGGACAACACGCCGGAGCGCTTCCAGGTGGTGGTGGGCTCAGCGCCGACGCTGTACGCGAGTCTTTGCGTCGGCGCGGTCGGCGGCATCCTGGCCTTCGCCAATGCCGCTCCGTGCGCCGCGCTCGCTGTCTATGAGGCCTGGAAGGGGTGCGACCACGACACGGCCCGCCAGCGCCAGCGCCACATCACCGACGCCGCCGTGGCAGTTACCGTCAGGTACAGCATCCCCGGGCTGAAGTATGCGATGGACCTGAACGGCTACTACGGCGGGCCGACGCGCCTGCCGCTGCTGCCGCCCACCGCCGCTGCCAAGGCTGAGATCGAGCAACTCTTCGGCGACATCCGCGCCTGAGGGGGAACAGCCACAGAGGCACAGAGAACAGAGAGACGATATTTCCCTGCCTTCGGAAAGCAGATCCCTCGCTACGCTCCGGATGACAGTTGCGGCGGCCCGTGACTTGATTGTCGCTCTTGAACGCTGAAGCTGCCTCGCCAGCCCGCAGTTGATAAACCAACCGGGTTTACTCTCACTTCTCTGTGCCTCTGTGTCTCTGTGGCCTTAATCGGTCTTGCCGGAGAGCCAGCCGGCGCGAATGCGCTCCTGCAAGGGAGAGGCGCCTCCAGCGGGAACGATCACAAAGGTTTCCCGGCCGGTTCGCTCTGCTTTGTAGCGCGCCTGCAACTGGCGGCCATTGCGCCGCAGCTTTAGTCGCACCTCGCCACCCGGCCTGATCTCTTCTGCCAGGCGCCAGAGGTCGCCGGGCGCGGCGCCGTTGATCTCCAGCAGTTCATCGCCAGCCTGCACGCCCGCCTTGCCGGCAGGCCCTTTCGCCGGCACGCTGTGGATGACATAGCTGCGGCCGGCGCCGCGGGCGCCGGAGAAGCCCAGGTTGGCTGCCTCGCGCAGTTCCTTGCGGAGTTCCAGCCCGGCGTAGGCCAGGTAGGTGGCGTAGGGCACGGGCTGCGCCGTGCGGACCAGTTGCTCGAACAGGTCGGCGAAAGGCCGCCCAGCCACCGCCTCGGCCGCCGCCTGGATGTCGCCGCGCTCATCGAAGAACCTTCCTGCGCGGGCGTAGCGCTCATTCAGGTAGCGGAGGACGTCGTCCAGACTGCGACGGTTTCGAGTGGCGTGGCGGATGGCCAGGTCCAGCAGGAAACCCGTTAGCTTGCCTTTCTGGTAGTAGGAAATGCTTCGTTCCGGGCTGCCGTAGTAGCCGTATTTCTCCAGCCAGGCGTCGAGGCTCGATTCCTCCAGGCTTTGAAACAGGCGCGCCGGGCGGCCCTCCAGTTCACGGATGTCGCGCGCCACTTCCTCCAGGAAGCGCTCGGGCTTTAGCAGGCCGGTCCGCAGCAGGGTGTAGGAGCCGTAGGTGGAGGTGAAGCCCTCGCTGAACCACAAGGCGCGGGTGTACTGCTCGCGGCTGTAATCGCTGGGTTCCAGCGACCGGGGCCGGATGCGCTTCACGTTCCAGAGGTGGAAGAACTCGTGGGCGCTGACGCCGGCCAGAGCCTCGCTGTCGCGCTCGGTCCGCTGGGGAGGCGCGTCGATGGCCGTGGAATCCGCATGCTCCATCCCGCCGCTGCCGCCCTCGCGGAAGTGATAGAGGAAGGTGAAGCGCGCGAAGGGGACGTCGCGCATCAGCGCCGTCTGGCAGGTGACGATGCGCTCCAGCATCCGCCGCAGGACGGGCATCGAATAAGCGTCCGGCGTCGCGTGCACCACGATCCGGTAATGGCCAGCACCCGCGGTGAATGCCTCCTCTTGGAACTCCGAGACCTCGAACGGCGAGTCGGCCAGGTGGTCATAATCGCGGGCCTGCCAGGCGCCGCCGTGCTCCTCCAGGGCGGTAGCGACTTTCCAGCCGGCCGCCAGGTCGGTGAGCCGCAGCTTGACCGGCCGGCGATGCCGGTCATCGGTGTACATCAGGATCTGCGCGGGATTGATGAAAGCGTGGCGCGAATCGAGCTGCGCGCCGAACGGCCCCGGGCGGTCGGCGAACACCCGGTACTGGAGCACGATGACACCCGGGCCCGGCGGGGTGATGCGCCACCTGCTCTTTTCCAGCTTTTCAACCGGGGCCGCGGTTCCGTCTGCTGCGCTCGCCTGCACTCCACTGACGTAGGCGGCGAAGTCCTGCACCTGGTAGAGCGCGTTCCACACCGGCAGCCGTAGGTCCACCTGCGGATCCCTGCCCGCGTCAAACTCCATCCTGACCCGGATGTGGTGCCCTTCGCGGTCTGCCAGCGAAACGGTGTAGTAGACGACGGATGCGGAAGGAAGTGAAGCCCCGACGCACAGAAATGCAAGGGAAGCCGCGCAGAGCAAGGAAATGAAAGAACGCATCAGCTTGAGGAGCCGGGCGTGGGCGCGAGCGCAGCCAGCAGCCTGTCGTGAATGTTGTCAAAGCCGCCGTTGGACATGACCGCCACCAGGTCGCCCGGCTCCAGTCCCGGTGTGATGGCGGCTACGATGGTGTCGGCGGCCCGCAGCGCTGCCAGCCTCTTCACCCCCCGACTACCGGCTTTCGGCTCCATTTGCTTGACTGCACGTCAAAGCTGTTTACTATATCACTCTACCCGAGTCGGCCTTTTTCCTGGGTCTTGGTCATGCGGGAGCGGAAAGCGCCCGCAGTGGGTTGTCGCAAATGTTTCGCGCCGATCTTCACGTTCATTCTTACTATTCCGGCACGGCCAGGCACTTGCGGATTCTCCGCTCCCGCGACTCCTACTCCTCGCCCCTGGCTGTGTACCAGAGAGCCAAGAAGCGGGGCATGGATCTGGTCACCATCACGGACCACGATTCCATTGACGGCTGCCTGGAAGTGCTCGAACGCCGCCCGGCCCAGGATTTCATCATCGGCGAAGAGATCACGACTTACGTCCCGGAGTTCCAGCATCACATTCACGTGGGCGTCTACGACATCAGCGAGAGCCAGCACCGCGACGCGCAGAAACTGCGTGGCAACGTCCATGAGCTGGTGGGCTACCTGCGCTCGCAGGGCCTGCTGTTCGCCCTCAACCATTTCTTCCACAACTTTGACCAGGCCGAGCGCCTGCAGCACTACATGGAACTGATGGCCGGGCTGTTCGACGTATTCGAGGAACAGAACGGAGCCATGCAGCGCGTGCACAACATGTTTGTATCGCAGTTGCTGCGGCACATGGAGCGCCAGGGCAAGCGCCTGTCGCGCATCGGCGGCAGCGATTCGCACACCTTGCGGCGCATCGGGCGCACCTATACCGTGGCCGAGGAGGCATGCACCACGGAGGAGTTCCTGGCTGCCATCCGCGAAGGGCGCAGCCGCGTGGCCGGCTGGCACTGCAACGAGTGGCAATTGGCCGGGGACATCTACGGCGTCGTCCTTCGCTACTACCCCTACATCGTGAACCTGAACTCGGGCGAGTTCTCTCTGCTGAAGCGCCTGCGGAACCTGGGCATCAGCGCTGGGTTGCTGCCCTTCATGGCCATCCCCTACCTGGCCGCAGTCCGGCACAGCCGCTCGGAGGACCAGCGGGTCCGCCGCTTGGCTGAGCGGTTCTTCCGCGAACTGGTCCGCTTCCCGAAGCGGCGAAGCCGCCAGCCCATTTGACGGCCCTTAGGATCCGGGACTACGCCGGGCCGCTCTGCGTCGCCTGCCCGTCGGCTTGATCCCCAGCGGCCGTGCAAACATGGCCCGTGCGCTCCAGTTGGAATGCGTCGAAACCTGTTGCCTTGGATGCCCGTACCTACCGTGTGGAGGAAATCGGGCAAGGCCAGCGGCGGCTGCAAGCGGATCGCGTGCCGTGCTAACATGTAGCTTGTCAGGCTTCGGGCTCCGTGCAACGCGCACCCGTGAACCCCGCCAGGCCCGGAAGGGAGCAACGGCAGCGGGCCCCCGCGTGTGCCGCGGAGTACCCGAAGTCTGGCAGCCTCTCTTCCGCCGCTTCCGGTTGCTCCGCTCGAATCCCATGCTGTGCGGGTGCAAGGTCGGCCGTCAGGCCGCCGGCCAAGGGCTCTTCGCGTCTAGCGGCCCTCAGGCCGTCATCCATTGGCGGGCTCACGCCCGCCTCCACGGGGGAGGCAAAATGAAGCACAGGATCGCGGCATCGGCCCTGCCGGTGCTGCTGGTTTTGGTTCTAGCCGGTTGCGAGGCGGTCAAGATCAGTTCCGTACTGGCCGACCCGTCCCGCTATGTCAACAAGACCGTCGTCATTCAGGGAACCGTGCAGAACAGCATGGGCGCGCTGGGCCACGGCGCCTATGCCGTCTCCGACGGCACCGGCACCATCTGGGTGATCAGCAGCCGCGGAGTGCCGGCGCGGGGCGCCCGGGTGGCAGTCGAGGGCCAGGTGTTCCAGGGGGTGCAGTTTCTCGGCCAGTCCTTCGGAGTGGCCCTGCGTGAGAAGCGGCACCGGACCAAAGACTGAACCATTCGCGGCTGAATCGTCCAGCCGTTGGATCATTGACGATTAAGTCATTGACGATTGGGCCGACCGTCGGCAAACTGAACAATCGGCGCTGAGCCGGCGGCAGGAAGTCAATCGTCAATGAACCAATCCGCGATGATTCAATTCCCATGTACACGGTAATAGCGCGCAAGTACCGCCCGCAGACCTTCGGCGAGGTCGTTGACCAGGAACACATCAAGCAGACGCTGCGGAACGCCATCGAGCAGAACCGGATCGCGCACGGGTACATCTTTTCCGGGCAGCGCGGGACGGGGAAGACGACGATGGCGCGCCTGCTGGCCAAGGCCCTGAACTGCGCGCGGGGACGGTCGGCGGAGCCCTGCGGGCAGTGCGCCTCTTGCCACGAGATCGCGGCCGGGAATTCGGTGGACGTCATCGAGATTGACGCGGCGTCGAACCGCGGCATCGACGAGATCCGGGCGCTGCGGGAGAACGTCCGCTACGCCCCGGCGCGCGACCGCTACAAGATCTACATCGTGGACGAGGCCCACCAGATCACCCGCGACGCCTGGAACGCGCTGCTGAAGACACTGGAGGAGCCCCCGGACAACGTCCTGTTCATCTTCTGCACCACGGCGTCGCACGCCTTTCCGGCCACCATCGTCTCCCGCTGCCAGTCGTTCCGTTTTCACAACCTGGGCTTCGAGCAGACTATGGCGCAATTGCGCCGGGTGTGCCGCGAGGAAAGCATCGAGGCCACCGACGAGGCGCTGGCGGTGATCACCGCGTCTTCGGAGGGCAGCCTCCGCGACGCGCTTTCCGCCCTGGACCAGGCTATCGCCTGCTGCGGCCGCTCGCTGGACGGCCCGGCGGTGCGGGGCCTGCTGGGCGTGGTCAGTGCCGAGGTGCTGGACGCGGTGCTGGACGCAGTTATCCAGGAGTCAAGCGAGCGGATGCTGGCGGTGGTGGACGACCTGGTGCGCGAAGGTCATGACTTGCGCAACTTCTCTCGCGAGCTGGTGCGCCGCGTCCGCAACTTACTGGTGCTGAAAACTGCAGGCAGGGACAGCGGCCTGGTGGAGGCTTCCCGCGAAGAGCGCGAGGGGCTGGCGGCGCTGGCCGAGCACTTCGGCGAGGAAGATCTGACGCGCCAACTACAGCTTGCCCTCGACCTTTACTCGCTGCTGCATCACTCCGCTTCGCCCCGCTTCCATGCCGAACTCGGCCTGCTCAAGCTGCTGCATGCCAGGCGCTTGGTGCCGCTGGAGGAACTGCTGTCGCAAGTGGAGGGCGCGCCGCCGGGTGGAGGTCCGGCGCCGCGAGGGGGGCCGGGTCGCGGTCCTTCGCCGTTTGAGAGCGACCTGGCGCGCAAGCAGATGGCCTCGGCCGAGCCGCCGGTCGCGGCCCCGGCTCCTGCGCCGGCAGACCTGCGGCCGGCCGGACCCATCCCGGCCCAGTTGCTGGCTCGCCTGGAGCAGATGTCGAAGGGGATGTTGGCTGTCAGCCTGGAGGAGGCCAGGGCGTGGCAGGTCACCGATCGGGAGGTGGTCGCCTACTTCCCGCCCGACAACGGGGCGCAGCGCCTCATCAGCCGCGAGGACGAGAATCTGGTCCGACAGATCTGCTCGGAAGTGCTGGCGCGGCCCGTGGGCTTCCGGGTGGCCGTGGTGGAAGCGCCGGCCGGCGCGCCGACCGCCGATGCCGGCTCAGAGCCGCAGCCCCTGCAGCCGCCGGGCGGCTTCGACCGCATCCGCCACGATCCCCAGGTGGCCGAATTCCTGCGCCTGTTCCCCGGCGAGGTTATTAGCTTTCAGGATTTCAAGAGCCAGGGTTGAGAAACCGCAGCCCGGACGGGCCACCTTGCCCCTCCCCTCCGCGTTGACTGCCGGAGCCGCGTGGTTGATACTGCCGGTAGAGGCCGAGGAGAAGTTCAATGCGCAACTTGCAGCAGATCATGAGCGAGCTCCGGAAAATGCAGGAGCAACTGCAGAAGCAGCTCCAGGAACTCCGGGTGGAGGCTGCCTCTGGCGGCGGCATGGTTCAGGCTAGGATGGACGGCCAGAAGCATCTGCTGGAGTTGAGAATCGATCCGGAAGCCCTGAATGATACCGATGCCGAGATGCTCCAGGATCTGATTGTGGCCGCGGTCAACGAGTGCGGGCGCAAGGTGGACGAGGAACTGCGGTCGAAGATGGGCGCCCTGACCGGTGGCCTGGGCCTTCCGGGAGTGTTCTGATTCATGCCTGACTACGCAGAACCGATCAACCGCCTGATCCAGCAGCTCAAGCGCCTTCCTGGCATCGGCCAGAAGTCGGCCGAGCGCATGGCCTTCCACATCATGAACGCCTGGTCGAAGGAGGAGACCCAGGCGCTGGCCGAGGCCATGATGGAGGTGAAGGAAAAGATCGGCTACTGCTCCATCTGCAACAACATTACCGACGTTGACCCCTGCCTCTACTGCTCCGATCCCACTCGCAACCCCGCCCAGATCT
Source organism: uncultured Acidobacteriota bacterium (assembly GCA_964451215.1). Taxonomy (GTDB): domain Bacteria; phylum Acidobacteriota; class Terriglobia; order JAJPHL01; family JAPKYU01; genus CAYVGN01. Next base: position 238 of record CAYVGN010000035.1, on the reverse strand, counting down.
GCGTGGTGCAGCAGCCGCACAACATCATTGCTGTCGAGAGAACCCGCCAGTACAACGGCCATTACCACGTCCTGCTGGGTGCCCTGTCTCCCCTGTCGGGCGTGGGCCCCGACCAGTTGCGCATCAAGAGTCTGCTGGAGCGCTTGAAGACGGGTGCGGTGGAGGAAATCATCCTGGCGACCAACCCCAATGTGGAAGGCGAGGCGACAGCAGTTTACCTTTCCAAGCTGCTGAAGCC
>CAYVGN010000034.1:0-14038 GCA_964451215.1 uncultured Acidobacteriota bacterium | reverse complement strand
GGTTGCGCCAGTGCGGCCCAGCAGCGCCAAAGCCTCGGTTTCGTTGGGAGTCAGCAGGTCCACCAAGCGGAGCAGTTCTGGGGGCAGGGGCCGGGCGGGCGCCGGGTCCAACACGGTGGTTGCGCCATGGCCCCTGGCCATTTCCAGGGCGGCGGCCACGGTTTCCAGCGGCGACTCCAGTTGCAGCAGCGCCAGGCGGGCATCGGCGAAGCACGGTTTGGCCCCGGCCAAGTCGGCCGGCAGCAGGCGGCCGTTAGCGCCCGCCGCCACCACGATCTGGTTCAGTCCTCCCCGGGCCACGAAGATGAGCGCGGCGCCGGTGGCCTCCTCCGTCGCCAGCACAAAGCGCGTGTCCACTCCCGCTTCCTCCAGCGAGGCGCGGAGCCGCTCCCCAAAAACGTCATTGCCCACCCGACCGACCATGCTGACCCGGCCTCCCAGCCGCGCCGCCGCCACCGCCTGGTTGGCACCTTTTCCCCCAGGGATCATCCGGAACGAATGGCCGGGGACGGTGGCGCCGGGCACAGGCAACTGCTCCACCGACACCACGAAGTCCATGTTCAGGCTGCCCACCACCAGGATCGTCTCTTTCACGGGCGCGGATTCTAGCATGTTCCACCGCCTCCTCGTCTATAATGCTTAGGATGGAAGACAGAAATCAGCCGGCAACCAAGCAAGACCTGCTCGACCTGGAGAACCGGTTCGAGAACCGGTTCGTGGAACTGGAGAACCGGTTCGTGGAGGCGCTGCACGACACCGAAACGAAGCTTCTGCGCGCCTTCTACGGGTGGGCCGAGGCCACCCAGAAGCATTTTGCTGACCTCGAACGATCCGATATCTCTCTTCGCGAGCGCATCGACACCTGCGAGCGGCGCATCACGGAACTGGAGCGCAAGGTCGATTTCCCCGGCCGGTAATCCCTCCATCCGGAGCGGCCACATCTGGTTTCTCCTCTATTCTTGCCCGTGGTTTCTCTAGTCCAATCCATCCAAACCCACACCAGTTTCGCGGCCCGCTCCTGACGGAGTGGCCGGGCAAGATGGCAGGCAACGAGTAGCCCCATTCTTCGGGCCGGCAACGGGGCGCGCCCTCCGTGATAGAATCCCTGATTTGATCTGACTGGAACCTTAAGACGAGGATGGAGGCATTCATGAAGCTGACACCGGGAAAGTTGCGGGGACTGGAAGCGGTATCGGACGAACGCGGGGTGATCGCGGCGGCGGCTATGGACCAACGCGGCTCGCTCAGCAAGGCGATCGCGAAAGCTAAGGGAGTTAGCAAGGCAGAAGTGACGTCCGAGATGATGGCGGAGTTCAAGGCGGCGGTCACGCGCATCCTGACGCCCCACGCCAGCGCCATCCTGCTGGATCCCGAGTTCGGCCTCGACGCCGCCAGGCAGCGCGCCAAGAACGCCGGGCTGCTGCTGGCCTATGAGAAGACCGGCTATGACCTCATCCGGCCGGGCCGCATCCCGGAGTTGCTGGAGCACTGGTCGGTGTACCGGCTGAAGCAGGCCGGCGCCGATTGCCTCAAGGTGCTCATACACTACACGCCGTTTGAGACCGACGAGGTGAACGACGTCAAGAAGGCGCTGGTAGAGCGCATCGGCTCCGAGTGCACCGCCAACGACATCCCCTTCTTCCTGGAGTTCGTGGGCTACGATCCAAAGGGCGGCGACGAGAAAGGCCCTGAGTACGCCAGGATCAAGCCCGACGTTGTTAACGGCAGCATGGAGGAGTTCTCCAAGCCGCAGTACGGAGTGGACGTGCTGAAGGTGGAGATCCCGGTGAACCTCCAGTATGTGGAAGGGACCCGGTCTTTCAAGGGCGCGGCGGTCTATAGCAAGGAAGAAGCGAAGGAGCACTACCGCCGCGCGGCGACCAACAAGCCATTCATCTACCTCAGCGCTGGTGTCAGTAACCCCCAGTTTAGCGAGAGCCTGGAACTGGCGGCGGAAGCTGGAGTGAAGTTCAACGGCGTGCTTTGTGGCCGCGCCACCTGGGCCGACGGCATCCCGGTTTACGCCCGGCAGGGATTGAAGGCTCTGGAGGACTGGCTCTCCGACCAGGGGGTGCAGAACATCCAGTCGGTCAACGCCACCCTGAAGAACGCTACTCCCTGGTTCGCGGCCTACGGCGTCGAGTCCGCCGCGGCCCTGGCCTGAAGACAGAGGGGGCACGGCCGCGCGGCAAGGGCGCTGCTCACAATTGGATGGCCTGAGATAGCCGTCGGGGCTTAGCCCGGGCGCTCGGGCACCGGAGCTACCGAGCCGAAGGTCTCCCCTTAGGCGTGGGTGGCCAGCGACCGAGAACTGTCGCTGCCGCAGCAACTCAGAACCCGTGCGAATCTGGGTTGCAGCGTTCCAGGCGGAGCGAGCAGGATGGAAGTCAGCACCCCGCCCACAATACTTGACAGATTTCACATCGAAGAGCGTCGGCACGCGCTTGCGATCCTCAAGACGGATTGCCCTGACGAACTGAAGGATATCCTCCAGTGTTTGGATCAATTCAGGTTGCTGCGAAGCGAGATAGAAGAAGGTGGGGGAGGAAAAAGCAGGATAGCTAGACGATTCGACGACTCCTTGGCGCGGAGAAACTGGAGGGAGAAGGAGTTCAAGGTCCAGAGGACGGTTGATAAAAGAACAATTGAGACAGAAACACACCGGGTGGACTTTTGCAAGGGCCGGGTCGCCATCGAGGTCGAGTGGAACAACAAGGACCCCTTCTTCTCACGCGATCTGAACGTCTTCCGACTCCTACATGAGCTGGATGCCATCTCGATGGGGGTCATCATTACACGCATGGGCGAACTGCAAGAGATCTTCGACGGCCTGGGGCGCGAGATTGGAAAGAAGTACGGGGCCTCGACTACGCACTGGGGGAAGCTGATGCCCAGAGTGGAGGCAGCAGGCGCGGGAACGTGCCCCTTGTTGTTAATTGGTATTAAAGCCGCTTGCTATATGGATGATGTGGCCCCAACCCGAAGAGCCCAGCCCTTGTAACCCCTGAACAGGGGCCTTTGCTTCTCGTAGCAGTCGAGTTCATCCCCCCATTGAGTCCAGCCCGGAACTCGCCGTCTGGCGAAGAGCTCGCAGTAGGGACCTGGACTGCACCGCTCTATGAGATCGTAGACTTCATCCGGTTTCCTGGAGTGCTCCTGCTTGCGGGTGAGTACGATGTTTACTTGACGGCGACCCGGGCTCAGGGTCCGCAACCCACCCTTCACGCCGAACAGCAGGAGCTCAGTCACGTTTCTGAAGTAGAAGCCGACACCCCGTCCGTCAGGCCCCCCGTCCTTCCGAACCTTGTACCAGACAATGTTGGTCTTGTAGGTGAACGCCCAAGACCTCATGATGTTCAGCGCCTCGGCGAGAAGGGCGTTGGGGCACCACAGGTAGAGGTGGCTCCTTGGTGCGGCAAGGGCTGCTACCGGGAGAGCCGCTATCTCCTCGAAGGACATCGTCCGGTAGCGGTGCAGTCGCTTGTGCTCGGGGCCAACCTTCCCGGTGCGGTTGTGGAAACGCCACGGCGGATCAATCAAGATCGCGCCGAACTGACCGGAAACGGCTTTTACTAGCTCTTCCATCTGGAGACCCTCTATCGAGGGAAAAGCGGTGTTAGCGCTTGGAGATACTGGTGCACTGCGTCGCGCACGACCCATGCGACCGAAACCCGCTTTCCACGTGCGATCCGCTCAATCTCGGTGTACCATTCCACAGGCAATGTGATGGAGAGTCGCTGACTGTTCGCCTGCTTTTTCGCTCTCCCCTGGGTTCGGGGCATCATGCATCAATTTACACCGCTTCGGTGCGCCACACAAGCTTCTTGTGCGCCAGAGTACTCCCGCCTGCGGAGGGGGCTAGCCCCTTGTTCTGGGGGAGCTTGCAGCAGGGTCGAAGAGTGTGCCTCCGCGTTGGCCCTTCAGTAGTCCCTCCCAACACGACCCACTGGCCAGCACCCATTCCCCCGAACGCACGCTCCCTGTTGCCCAACCCGACTATAAGCAGACGAGTTGCCAATCCCCAAGACGGTGAAGATTGAGGGAAAGCCGCCAGGGAGTCGAAGTCAAAGCTCAAGTTGGGACACAGAGGCCGAACAGACCGGCCCACAATGGTCCACGAGGGGGCAAATCGCGGAGCTGAGGGAGGACTTGGCCACCGGTGCGTGGTGCGAGTGCAGTGACGAGCTCCCTCAGTCGCCCCGGAGCTCGACGGGGTGGAACTCCCTGGCCGCTTCCGGGACAGCCGCCGGCTGCCGTCCCCTCTCCCCGCGTTCTTCCAGCGTCATATAGATCACCGGAATCAGGACCAGGGTGATGAGGGTGGAGGTGGTCAGCCCTCCGATGATGACGCGGGCTAGGGGCGCCTGAAGCTCCGCGCCCTCCCCGATGCCCAGGGCCAGCGGAATCAGCCCCAGGACGGTGGTGGTGGTGGTCATCAGGATGGGACGCAGGCGTCTGATTCCCCCGGTTACCACCGCGTCGCGGAGCGAGTATCCGTAGTCGCGGCGCAACTGGTTTGTGTAGTCAACGAGGATGATGGCGTTATTCACCACGATCCCCACCAGGATGATCAGCCCCAAAAACCCCTGCATGTTGAAAGTGGTGTTCGTCAGAATCAGCATGCCCACGACACCGATGGAAGCCAGGGGGATGGAGAAGAGGATAATGAAGGGGTCGCGGAGGGACTCGAACTGCGAGGCCATCACCATGTAGACCAAAACGAGGGCCAGGATGGCGGCAAAGGTCAGGTCGCGGAAGGTTTGCTGCTGCTCTTCGTACTCCCCGCCGTACTCGAACTCATAGCCGGGCGGCCGCGGGAGCTGGCGGAGTCGGGCGTCCAGGTCGCCCACCACGCTGCCCAGGTCCCGGTCCCCCAGCGTTCCGGAGACGTTCACCACCCGTTCTTGGTCCACCCTCTCGATGGAAACCGGGCCCTCCTGGCGGCGCAGGCGCACCACACTTTCGGCAGGGATGGTCTGGCCCAGCAGCGTGCTCAGCGGAATCTGGCTCACCTGGGAGAGTTTCAGGCGGTCCTGCTGCTGCAGCCGGACCAGGATGTTGTATTCGTCCCCCTGCTGGCGGTACATCGAGCTTCGCCGCCCGCCCACGGCCGTCTCCATGGCGTCGGCAATGTCAGAGACGTTCAAGCCCATGGTGGAAGCCTTGAGGCGATCCACCAGGAGCAGGACTTCCGGCATGCCCGGCTGCCGGCTCACCTGCACCTCAGGAACGCCGGGCACCGCGGCCATGCCCTGGCTTACTTTCTGCGCCAGGTCCTGTAGCACCTCCAACTCATGTCCGCGGACTTCCACCGCCAGGCGGTCGCCGCCGGTGCTTCCAAAACGGCTGCCGCGAGAAAACATGCCGCTGCTGACCCGGAGGCGGACCACCATGCCCGGCTGGATGATCAGTTTCGGCCGCAACTTGAGGGCGATCTCCCGGGCCGAGCGCCGGCGGTACTTCTGCTCGACCAAGCGCACGCGCATCTCGCCCATGTGCTGGCCGGAGCTGCGGGAAAAGCCGCCGCCCCCGCTTTCCACCATGACGGTCTGTGTCTCCGGTACGTTTTCCCGGACGACCCGCGCCAGCCGCTGCATGGTGGCGTCGGTGACCTCCACCCGGGTCCCCGGCTCCAGCTCCACGTCCACGCGGAGCTCTCCCTCGTCCGGCTCGGGCATCAGCTCGACGCCGATCAGGGGGACCACCAGCAGCGAGCCGGCGAACAGCAGCGCTGCCGTCGAAACTACGGTCTTGCGGTGGTCCAGGGCCCACTCAATCAGGTTCCCGTAGCGGTTCACCAGTCGTTCCTGGACGTTTCCCGTCGCGCGATAGACCGCCCCAAGCAGGCCCGGCCGGCTGGCCAGCGCCGAGCTTACCCGCAGGTAGCGCGAGCAGAGAACGGGCACGATCGTCAGCGCCACCACCAGCGAGCACAATAGGGCGAAAGAGACGACGTAGGCCAGTTGCTGGAAGGTGACCGCGGAGATGCCGCTGATGAAGAGCACCGGAACGAAAACGGCAACGGTGGTGAGGGTGGAAGCGGTGATGGCCATGGCCACCTGGCGGCTGCCCAGGAAGGCCGCTTCCCGCGGTTCCCGGCCCTTCTCCCGGTGCCGGAAGATGTTCTCCAGCACCACGATGGCGTTGTCCACCAGCATCCCCACCCCCAGCGCCAGCCCGCCAAACGACACTGTGTTCAGGGTGAAGCCGTTGAAGTACATTAGGGCAAAGGTGGCGATGACGGAAATGGGGATGGCCAGGCCGATGATCAGGGTGCTGGAGAAGCTGCGCAGGAACAGCAGCAGGATGAGCACCGCCAGGGCGGAGCCCAGCATCGCCGAGCTCCTCACGTTGGCGATGGCGGAGCGGATGAACTGGGCGGTGTCCCCGGTGGCGGTGATGCGGATGTTGGGATAGTCGCGGTGGATGCGCTCGACCTCCTCCCAGACCGCGTCGCTGACCTTCACCGTGTTGGCGCCCGCCTGCTTGTAGATGAAGAGGCGCAGGGCCGGGACGCCGTCCACGCTGACCAGTTGCCGCACTTCCTCGTGCGAATCTTCCACCGTGGCAATGTCGCGCAGGTAGACCGGGACGCCGCGGCGGGTGGTCACCACCAGACTGCGAATCTCGTCCAGGACCTGGAATTCGCCCTGGGTGCGCAGCAGCAGTTCAAAGCGCCCTTCCCGCACCGGCCCTACCGGCCGGTTCAGGTTCTCCTGGCGAACGACCTGCACCACGCGGGCCACCGAGAGGTCCAGCGCCCGCAGCTTGGCCAGATTCAGGTCCACGTGAATCTCGCGGCGCAAGCCGCCGCGGACCGCCAGTTGGGCCACCCCCGGTACCCGCTCCAGCCGGTACTGCAGTTGCTTCTCCACGAAGTACCGTAGCTGCCTGGGGTCCATGTCCGTTGCCGCCGCCGAAAGGAACATGATGGGGAACTGCGTCACGTCAAACTTGAAGAGAATGGGCGGCTCCATGTCCTGGGGAAGGCTGCCGCGCCGGCGGTCCAGGCGGCTGCGCAACTCGTTGGCCGCCTCGTCCAGGTTCATTCCGTAGCTGAAGGAAACGCGGATGATCGCGGTGCCCTCCGTGGAGGTCGAGGCAATCTGTTCCACGCCCGGGGCGGAGCTGAACGCTTCTTCCAGCGGCCGCGCCACCAGGTTCTCCATTTCTTCCGGCGCTACGCCGGGATACTGCGCACGCACGCTGATGGTGGGGTAAACGATGTCCGGCATCAGGTCCACCGGCAGCTTGACGAAGGCGATTCCGCCCAAAAGGATCGCGATCAAGCAGCCCATCAGGACCGTGACCGGGCGACGGATGGAGAACTCTGGGAGATTCATAACAGCCTCGTGCAGTGACCGGCTGCTTTGGCACGGCAGGTAGCAGCGCGGTCTGGGCGGCCCGCGGCAGCAGGCCAGATGCCGGCGCTACCAGAAATCGCAACTCTTCAGCCGGTCGCGGTATGGAAAGCAAAGGCGGGCGAGAGGCTACAGGGCGCTGGCCGGCTGGGGTCTGTCGGCCGAACCCGTCGCTGGCGCGCCAGCGGCTGCCGCTTTGCGGCCGGGACCGCCGCGCGGCTTCTCCCGCGGCGCCTCCTGGCCGCTGCCTGCGCCCCGCCCCTTGCTTTCCCCACCCGCAATCCGTATCTGGTCGCCTTCATTGATCATGCTGGCCCCACGGGTAATGATCGTTTCCCCGGGCGAGAGGTGGGCCAGCACCTCCACATCCTCCCCCTGGGTCACCCCGGTGTCTATGAGGCGAAAGACGGGACGATTCACGTCCAGGATGTAAACGCCGGGCTGCTGGCCACGGTAGACCAGGGCCTCGCGGGGGATCAGGACGGCCTGCCGGGTGGTGGCCAAATCCAGGGCCACGCGGGCAAACATCTCGCCCTTGAGGCCCGCGTCCGGATTGGGGATTTCCACCTCCACGGTAGCGCTGCGGGTGGCGGCGTCCAGGACCGGGCCGATCCGCGCCACCCGCCCCACAAACTGGCGGTCGCCGAAGGCGTCCACCTGCATGGCGGCCGGCGTGCCCACCCGTAGCTTGGCCACCTGGCGCTCCGGAACGTTGGCCATCGTCACCATGATGAACAGGTTCACCAGGTTGACGATCGGCGTGGAGGGGTTCACCAGCGCCCCCACGTCCACGTAGCGCCGGGCGATGTGGCCGGACATCGGCGCGTAGATCTTGGTCTGCTCCAGCCGGATCTTCAGCTCGTTCAGTTCCGCCTGCGCCTGCTCCACCTGGGCGCGGGCCAGCCGCACCTGCGCCTCCACCACGTCAAAAGCCGTCTGCTTTGACTCGAATTCCTGCCGGGGAAACAGCCCTTCGTCGTGCAATGTGCGAGCCCGCTCCAGTTCGGCTTTGGCCTTCAACGACTCCGCCTGGCGCTGCGCCAGCGAGGCTGCGGCCACGGCGATGGCCGCCGTGGCCCGGTTCACCTGCTGCTGCAGCTCGGCGTCTTCCAGCTCCGCGATCAGGTCTGCCTTCTTGACCGCCGCCCCCACCTCGAAGTGAATTTGCACAACCCGCCCGGTCGCCTTCGGGGTCACGTCCACCTGCTCTTTCGGCTTCAGCGCTCCGGTGAGCAGGAGTTCCTCCCGCACCAAGCCAGTCCGCGCCTGGCCGACGCTAACGCTGACAACTCGGGCTGCACCCGGTCCCGACCGGCCTGCTCTCGCCCTGCTCTTCTTCTGATAGGCCTGCCAGATTCTCCAGCCGCCGAAGACCAGCAGGATCGCCAGCAGGACAAAACCAATAACGCGCTTTCGCACAATCACCTCATAGCTTCCGGGGCCGGGCCGCCACAGCAAGTAACGAGATTAGAAAAGGTGGCCACCTCCCGATCTCAGATCCGGTAGCGGCGCCGGAGGGCGACCCACATCGTACCAGCATACACGAAGAGAAGCATCCCCCGGGCACACATGCGAAGCGGGGCGCGACGGCTCACCCCGCCCCCCCATTATCTCTCAGCGGGACGAACACACTCTTCCAGCTTTTAACCCACAACAGTCAATTTTGTAGCGGTATCGCGCTCCGGATTTGCTGACCCGCCGCTGCGCCTCCCAGGGCCGTGGAGGCATTCTGACTCTTGGCTCCCCTATCCCGGCTCGCCGGGATATCAAGGGCGAAGCCCCTGCCTGGTTAGTGGGTGCGGTGGCGGACACCGGGATAAGGGGCCTCCCAACCGCGGGCCGTGTGCCAGAGGATGCGGTTCAGGCGGTCCTCGGGGATATCGTCCGGCTCGCTGAAGTTCATCGCCAGGCTGTCCATCGCAGCCTGGAGCGCCGGCCCTTTCAGCGAGCGGAGCGGCGGGTTCATCTCCTCCAGCGGCAGCTTGTTGGGAAGGGCCTGGTAGGGCGCCGGGTCCGGCCGGAACGTGAACAGGGGCCGCATCGAGTGCGCCGCCGCGTCGAACTTGTTCATCGGGGGCAGGCCCAGAATCTCTTCCAGCGTCCGGACGAGGTTGACGTGGTTGTAGGCAGTGGAGTCCACGATGCCGCCGCGGCGCACCTGCGGCCCGATCAACAGCGCGACGGTGCGGTGCCCGTCCACGTGATCCACGCCGTTCTGCGCGTCGTCTTCGGTAACCAGGATCACCGAGCGGGGCCAGAACCGGCTATGGCTGACCGCCTCCACGATTTCTCCCAGCGCCAGGTCGTTGTCGGCCACCATGGCGCGCGGCGTGGGAAAGCCGGGGCGCGTGCCGGCGCCGTGGTCGGCGGGCAGCATCAGGATCAGCAGGTTGGGCAGGTTGCCCGTGCGCTCGAACTCCCGGAACTCGCGCAGGAACTGGCGGACCCGCCACTGGTCGGGAATGCCCATGTGGAACGGCGGGTAGCGCCGATCCAGGTAGCGGTTGAGCGGCTCCACCTGGCTGCGCGCCTCGACGGTGATATGGGGCGGGTCGTTTTCCAGGTCGCGGTAGAAGTCGGCCCAGGAAGCTTGGGGCGGGCGGTAGCGTGGGTCCGCGTATTCGCCGTAAATGCGCACGCTCTTGCCGTGGCGCGCGGCCTGATCCCAGAGAAAACCGGAGGCGGCATAGGCCAGCGGGTCGCCGCCCGCGTAGGGATAGCTGCGCGGCCAGCCGGCGAAAGCCCGCTCCAGGTAGTCCACCACGAAGGCCTGCGTCAGCCACTGGTGGCCGTCGGCGCTGACTGCGCCGCTGGCATAGAAATTGTCGAGCACCACGTGGCGCAACGCCAACGCATGATGGTTCGGCGTCACCTCCTTTCCGTAGATGGCCAGCGCCGGGTCGCCGTTGCCGCGGCCCAGGTCCCCAAAGACTTGGTCGTAGGTGCGGTTCTCCTTGATGATGAAGAAGACATGCTCGATGCCCAGGCTCCGGAGGTCTTGCACCTCGCCGCCGCCCGGCGGACCGAACGGGACGTTGGAAGCGGCGGCCGCCTCGCTCAGCCGCGCCAGTTCCCGCCCGCCGGCCAGCCGCAGCAACGAGACCGAACCGAGGTAGTTGTACACGCTGAAGGCTTTGCCCGGCTCACGGGCGCGCGACCCGATGCCTTTGACGTTGGCCACGTACAGGGTCTGATCTTCAGCCGCGGCGACGGCAGCGGGATACCAGCCGGCCGGGAGCCAGCCCTGCACGCGGTACCAGCCCTTTTCCTCGGCCGCCAGCGCGATGCTGTTGTTGGTGCCGCAAGCGATGTACAGACGGCCGCTGGCAGCGAAGGCGACGGCGTTGGGGCTGCTGCCGAACCGCCCCGCCGGCAGCGCGCTCAGTTCAAGCGTCTGCCGGACTTGGTCGGAAGCGACATCCACCAGGCTGACGGTATCGGAATTGGCATTGGCGACCGCCAGCAGCCTGCCATCGGATCGCAGCGCCAGGCCGCAAGGGTGCAGCCCGACACCGATGGTGGCCACCGCTGCCGCGCGCTCCAGGTTCAGCACCGAAAGCGAGCCGGAACTGGCGATACCCGTGGCGGGATTAACTCGTGTCGGCGTCCCGCTGGAGTCGGCGCGCGCATCGCCTGGGCCGGGATGCTCCCCTCCCCAGTTGGCCACGTAAGCCTTCTTCTCCCCCGGTGCCAGGACAATGGAAATGGGAGCCACACCCACCGCGATCTGGTTCCGCACTTCTCGCCGGGCCAGGTCAATCACCGCCACCGTGTTACGGCGGTTCAGGCAGACGTAAGCCAGCCCGCCGTCGCGCGAAAGGGCGATGCCGGCGGGCAGCGAGCCGCCAGGCAACCTGATCTTCTCCACCGGGCTTTCGGCCCGCACCGGGATGCAGAGCAGGTGCGTTCCTTCCTTGGCCTGCTCGCCGGTATAGACCACTTCTCCGTCCGGGGAGAAGGCCAGGCCCAGGTAAGAGGTCGGGCCTGTGGCCACGCGGCGCAACACGCGCCGGGCCGCCGTAGCAATGAAGTCCACGCCGCGGTTGTGCAGCACGGCCAGGGTCTTGCGGTCTGGGCTGAGAGCCAGGTCCACGGGGCGCCCAGGAATGGGGATGGTGGCGACGGCCGAGCCGGGCACCAGCAACTGGCCGGTCGGCACGAGCACGCGCCCGTCCTCCAGTTCCCCGACCGGAGTCTGAAGCGGCAGGTGCGCCGGCCCGGCGGCGATCCAGACCGCCAGCGCCACCAGCACAAACAGTGCACCAAGTCTGTTCTTCATGCTGGACAAAGGTGACGCAGCATTTGGAGCGCGGCGGCTTGCTGCCGCTTTCTCCGACAGGAGCTTGCTCCGGCCTCAAGCTACCGGGCCAACAGCCAGGCAGCCACTTCCAGGTCGCCAGCTTGCGCCTCCCTCAGCGACAGGCTCGCTTCCCTGCTGGCCGCACGGTAGGCATTCACCGCCCAATCGGTCTGGAACAGGGCGCCGGTGTTGTGGATCAGCAGAGGCGCCGGCGCGACCAGCGTGGCGGCTGTGCGGAGATCACCGGCCCGGCGGATCAGGGGGATGGGCAGCTTCTCCAGGTAGGCAGAGTCGCTCCCGGTCTCGAACCGGTCGGCATCAGCGGCGGTGCGGCGGACCGCGTCCGCCGGGGCAAGCGCGCGAGCCAGCAGCACCCACAGCCCGGCGCGTCCCGTGCCCACCAGATCAACCGCAGAAAACTCCGGCCGTGATTTCAGGTAGGCGAGGCCCGTAAGAATGTCTTGCACCCGCTCCGCGTCGTCGGTGCGGTTGTAGGTGGTGAAAAACCGCGCCGAGGTATCGCGCTTGCCGATATGCTCACCGGTCTGGAAAGCGTCGAGGCTGAGGATCGTGACGCCGCGGCGCAGCAGTTCCGTCGCCAGAGGCGACTTGCCGGCAGCTTCCTTACCCTCGGGGTGGACCAGCAGCGCCACCGGCGCCGGTCTCTTCCCGGGGCGCTTTGGCCGCCAGAGGGCAGCCGGGATGCGGTCGCCGCGCCCGCGGCGGCCCAGCAGCAGCCTGCCCGGCTCGCTCTCCTCCGCCAGCACCTCGGAGGCAGCCGGCATCTGCGCAGCCAGTGAGTGCAGCAACGCCACCCCGTACACTTCGCGGAAACGCGCCAGGCTCTCCCCATCGAAGGGCCGTAACGCGGCCAGTTGCCGCCGGGCGGCCGCGATCCGCTGCTCCACCAGCGCCTGCTCGTTGACTCCCGCGGGTCTCTGGCGACCGTAGAAGACCAGCACCTGCGGAGGAAACTCCGGGCGGAAGGAGCGCTCCTTGAACTTGGCCGGGTCTTTCTCGTCGAGCGCCCAGCGGGCGAAGAAGGCGTACATGGCCTCGCGGCTGTCGCGGTTGTAGTTGTGGCCGTAGTTGAACTGCTGGACCGCCACGTTGCCCGCCGCGCCGAACAGCTTGTAGATGCTCTCAACGGCGGGGAACTCCACCGTGGGGTTGTTCTTGGTCCAATCGCCGGTGGCCGCCACCAGCAGCAGCGGGCGCGGAGCGGCCATGGCCGCAAACTCCACGTTGAAGGTATCGAGGCGGAGGTTGGGGGCGTTCTCGCAGTTCGAGCCGCCCTGCATGTGCGCCGACACCATGTTCACCGGCACAGAGACCTTCACCCGCTCGTCCACCGCCGTGGCCAGGAACGTCTGCGTGCCGCCGCCGGAGGCCCCGGTCATCAGCAGCCGGTCGGGATCAACATCGGGCAGCGACTCCAGGAAGTCCAGGCCGCGGATGCTGTTCCACAACTGCAGCCCCAGCACATTGATCCCCCACAAGCTCTCGCGCGGCCCGCCAAACTGGTGCGAGACCTGCTGGCTGTCGTTGTAGCCCACCATATCGGGCGTGAAGACAACATAGCCCTGGCGGGCCAGGTTGACCGCCCGCGCCACCACCGATCCTATCTCGTCGTGGTGCAGGCGTCCGTAAGCCCAGTGCCCGTGGGGGCTCCAGACGCCCGGGAACCGTCCGGCGCGCCCTCGGGGCCGGTAAAGGTTGCCGGTCGAGTAGAAGCCCGGATAGCTCTGGAAGTAGACCTTCTCAATGGTGTAGCCGTCGCGCTCGATCCGGTCGAAGACGCGCGCCTCCAGCGCGGTGCGTTCGGGCATCGGCCACAGTCCGGCGGCCATCAGTATCTGCCGCCGCAGGGAGGTGGCGCGCGCCTGCCAGGCTTCGCGCGTCGGATAGGGGTGAAAGCTCATCGGGGTGTTCAGGTCGCGCACCTGGAAACGCGCGTCCACCGCTGGAATCTTCTCCGCATCCGCGAACCCGGCGACCGGCGCCACACCCCACCCTGCGCTCCGCACTTCCCGGGCGCGGGCGATCCCGACCAGCAGCATCAGCGCCCCGACGAGGCCCCAGGCCAGCAGGAACCCGCCCAGATCGGCGCGATAGCGGCGCCGGCAGAACTTGCGGCGCAGCTCCAACAGGTTCGCCAGGACCAGGCCGCTCCCCGTAGCTTCCCGATCCACTTGTTCCAACCGATTACCCATGGGCTACCTCCACAAGGACTGAGGGCAGCAGGAAAGCCATGAGGATGCCGCCCGTGGTCATGGCGACTCCGGTGACCCTTCCCACCGCCACCTGATGACGTTTACACAGGTACAGTACCGGGACCGGGCGCGAATCTATGCTCGCCCGAATGCGGGCTCGCCCG
>CAYVGN010000033.1:0-14040 GCA_964451215.1 uncultured Acidobacteriota bacterium | reverse complement strand
GGCAAATACAAAGGCGACCTCAGGCCGCCAGTCCACTGTGGCGGGATAGACCCGCCGCCACGGGAGCGGAGAAGAACATGCCCGTTACCGTTCGATTGGGCTCGCCGTTTCGCCGTCACACGCAAGGCGTGGAAAGCGTGACCTGTACAGCCACGAACTTGCCGCAATTATTCCAGGAGCTGGAGGCCCGGTTCCCGGGACTCACCCGACACTTGTGTAATGAGCAGGGCGAGCCGCGTCCCTTCCTGAACGTGTACGTGAATGAGGAGGACATCCGCTTCCTGGGCGGCACCCGTTACAACTTCTCGGAGGGCGACGAGGTGCTGTTGATCCCCTCCATCGCCGGCGGCTGCGGCTCCCGGCGGGAAGGAGTAGAACCATGACCATCTGCGACCTGTGCTACCGCGAGGGGAAGATCAGCGAGGCGCCGGAGACCTGCGTGGAATGCAGCGCAGATATGTGCCCGGAGCATGGCGAAGGTGACTTCTGCGCCGAGTGTCTGGCGCCGGAGCCAGCCCGCCTGGATTTCGCTCCCGTTCCCGCCTGAAGATGCAGCGGCGGCTTGATGCCCCTGGCAGGAGTGGCAGAGAGCCGCCGCCCCACCGCTCCTGGCCCGCATTTCTCGGGCTAGAAACTCACTTCCAGTTCGCGTCCCATCCCGAAGGAGGGCCGACGGCGGTCTTGGAGAAGTTCCGGGCACTGCGAAAGGGCGGTGACCAGCAGGGGGATGGCGATGGTGGCGTCGCAGTTGCAGGTGATCATGCGGGCGTCCCTGGCGATCTTGCCCCAGCTCTGGGCCTCCTCGAAGGTGCAGCCGGAGAGCCCGCCCCAGTTGGGGGCGTCGGTGACCACCTGGACGGCGTACTTGTGGCCCGAGACGTTGGTCTTCATCATGATGGCGGTGACCTCAGCCTGCTGCACAAAGTTCTTCGGGGTACCCCCGCCGAAGTAGATGACGCCGGTGCTGGGCGAGCGCGCCACGATCATGGCGGTTTCCACCACGTCCTGGATGACGTCAAAGAGGAAGCGGTTGCGGCCGAAGTAGCGGTTCTGGGCAATGCCGATGCCGATGGAGGAGTCGGCGATGGCCGGACAGTAGAGCGGGATTCCGGCCTTGTGAGCCGCGGTCACGATGCCCTCCTCGCGGGCGTGCCGCGAGACCTCCTCCCCCAGCAGGTAGAGAAACTCGCGGGTGGAGTAGGCGCGGGACTGGTCCAGCCGGGAAGCCACCTGACCGATCCACTCGTCCTCCTCGCGGAACTCGGCCTCGTCGGCCAAGGTATCGTACATGCGATCCACCAGGTTTTCCGCCAGCAGCACATCGTTCACCGCCAGCGAGGACTGGTAGTGGAATCTGCCCAGCGATTCGTGGATGTCGTGGAAGAACTGGGCGCCGGTGGAGACCAGGCAATCAATGGCCCGGTTCTGGATCAGCCAGACGAGCAGCCTCCGCATGCCGGCCGGGATCAGCGCTCCGCTCATCCCCATCAGGATGGTGCACCTCTCCCGCAGCATGCTCTTCCAGATCTGGAAGGCCACGGCCAGGGTGCGGCCCTGGAAGGAAATGCCCAGCATCTTCTCCAGCAGCCCGGCTACCGTCTTGTCGTCGTCAATGGCCAGCGGCCGGGTGGGCTGCGACAGGATTTCTTTCTTGGTGGGAACCCTGGTGGGAGCGACTTGGGTCTGCGTGGGATTGCGGTCGGTCGGCACATTCACCCCCGGTAGCGCCGCCGTCCCGACGGCCCCGCTGGCGGGCGCCGGCGCTACACTTCGAAGCTACTCCTCGCCGATCATGATCGCGCAGGCGATCACCGTGGACCAGAGGCCGCGCTTGTCGCCCACCGCCGACTGGGTGATGTTCATGGTGCGCACGATCTTGTTGGAGATGCGGTAAATCTCCTTCTTCTCGTCCCAACTGCGGTCCGGGTCGAACTCCAGCCCCAGCGTGGTGGCCAGCATCTCGGCGGCCAGTTCCTCGGCATATTCGCCGGCCACCTCTTCGGTCTCGCCGAAGGAATGGTGCTCAGAGAGGTAGCCGTAGGTGTTGCGGTCGGAGGGCAGGGCCAGCCCGATGCTGGCGGCAACGAGCCGGTGCGGTTCGCGGGTGGCGTTCTCAGCCACCACGGCGAAGACCACCTGCCCGGGGTGCAGCATGCCCAGCCCGGCGGCGCGGGAGATCAGCTTGCAGCGCGGCGGGAAAATGCTGGAAACGCGGACTAGGTTGTAGGCGGCAATGCCGGCGTTGCGCAGGGCCAGCTCAAAGCTGGTCAGCCGCTCCCGGTGCTTGCCCACCCCCTTGGTGAGGAAGATCTTCCTGGCGACAAACATCTCTGCCCCGGCTGCCCTCCTTGTGGCCGGCGCGACGGCCACGCTCGCTGTCCCTCCCCACACCCATAACGCCAGAGTTTTTTACGCGAGACTCGACCGTAGCAGAAAGAGCCAGACCGGTCAATGGAATTTGGGAGCAGGAGGCGCAGCGGGGAATGTAGCGGCGGCTTGCGGCCGCGTGTTGTCAGCGGCCGCGGGATGAACCCGCCGCTACATCCTCCTTGCGTCGGACAGCAGCTAGAACTCGTAGCGCAGGACGAACTGCATCACGCGCGGCTGCGTCAGCGTCTGCGAGTACTTGCCGAAGGTGCCCACGTCGCCCAGGTTCATGGAAAGCGAGTTGACGTCGAAGCGAACTGAGTTGGTGACGTTGAACACTTCCCAGCGGAACTGGAGCCGGTGCCCATCGGCGTAAGGCATCCGCCACTGCTTGGCCAGGCTCATGTCAATGTTGAACAGGCCGTCACCGCGGAGCTGGTTGCGGTCGCCGACTTCGCCCGGCCGGGTGTAGTCGAAATGTTCCTTGGCCACCCGGGGATCGGGGAACAGATTCGGGCCACCTGTTCCGGCGATGGCCGGCGCGTTCCTGGTGGTCTTGGTCTCGGGAAAGGGCTTGATGGCCGTGGCGTTCCCGGTCATCTGCCAGTTGGTGGGCCAGAACAGCCCCTCTCCCACGCTGGTGGGCAGCCCCGTGGTGTGACGGTAGATGCCACCGATCTGCCAGCCGCCGATGATGGCGTCCACCACGCTGTTGACGCCACCGCCGAACCTCTTGCCCCGTCCGAACGGCAGCTCGAAGATGCCGTTCAGGTTCAACTGCTGGGTCATGTCGTAGTCGGAGACGGAGCGGCGTAGCCCGGGGCTCCAGGCGTTTATGGTGAAGCCACTCCAGGACCCTTGCCGCTCGATGGCCGAGCCCCAGTCAATGGACTTCGACCAGGTGTAGTTCACATCCATCTGGAACCCCATGCTGAAGCGCTTGCGCAGCATGACCTCCAGGGCATGGTAGTTGCCCATGGCGCGAGAGCGCCAGGCGGCCAGCGCGGAGAACTGGTCCTGGAAGAAGGCGTAGGACCCGAACTTGCTGCAGACCGGATCACAGGCCACGTCTAGGTCATACAGCACGGCCGTGTAATCCGGGTGGTAACCCTTGAGAGCCTGGAATGCTTCCTGGCTGGCCGTGGTGTCCTTGGTGGCCAGACCCGGGAACAGGTTCTCCCAGTAGGCCACCTTGGGGACCTGGGAAACCGGCGTCCCCTTCTTGATGTGGTCCACCAGAACATTCGCGGCCTGAAAATAGGTCATTCCCGAGGCGGGATCCTTCAGGTCCAGCGGCATGGAGAGATCATCGTTGATCAGGCTCTTGCGGCTCAGGCGCCCCACGTAACCGACCTCCAGGCTGAACTCCCGCGGCAACTGCCGCTGGATGGAGAAGGCGATCATCTGCGAGTAAGGGGTGCGGAGGGTGTCGTCAATGGCATTGGTAATGGCAAACAAGCCTTGGCGCGGGGTGGCCGGGAAGCCACCCGGCGGAGCCGGCTGAATAATCAGCGCCGGCAGGGTGGCCAGGTTGGTGAACCGCGGCGCCATCTTGGCGGGGTCCGGGTCATACGTCCGCAGGCTGCTGGAAGGATTGACCAGACGAGTGGACATGCCAAAAGCGCCGGTGGTGTCAAAGGTGTTGGCCAAGCCGGCGCCGACGCGGTCATAGACGATGCTGTAGCCGGCGCGGATCGAGGTGCGGCCGGGCCCCCCGCTCAGCCACTTGCGCCACCCCTCGTTCCAGCCGGGAGAGTAAGTGATGGCCAGGCGCGGCGCAAAGTTGTTCTTGTCGAACTCATAGTAGCCCCGCTTGCCTCCATTGGCTGGCCCCGCCAGGTCGAAGCTGATCCGCGGCATCTGATTGGAGGGGATGCCCTTTTGCATGTTCCCGCCGCGCTGGTCGAACCACTTGCCCAGGCTGACATTGGGCGCCACCTGGTTGCCCCGCAGCTCCCAGGGGGGCGAGTACAGCGAGTGCCGAACCCCCAACGTCACGGTGAGGTTGGGCTTGAGCTTCCAGGAGTCTTGCACGTACCACTCGTACTCGTTGGCCCCGTACAAGCGCAGCACCGGGGCGCCCAGGGGCAGCGCCTTGCCCGTCTTGTCATAGTTGTAGTTCGCGGTGCCCTGGGAAAGGATGCCGAGCACCGTCATCATGGCGTGGCCCCAGGAGGCGCCGAAGGCGGGATCAATGTCGGCGGGGCGCAGGTCGCGGCCGGCACCCAACAGCCAGGAGGCGTTGGCGATCGCGTCGTGGAAAGAGCCGGCGTAGCTGAAGCTGTCGCGCCGCACCCAGCGCAGGTTGGCGCCGAACTGTAAGGTGTGGGCCCCCTTGACCCAGCTCACATCATCCACCACGTTGTGCACCGGCAGGAGGCGGCCGCTGCTGCGGGTGTAGGCCACCGGATCGGAGAGGTTGCGGAAGGTCACCGAATTGACGCTGGAAACGCCCGCCGATTCGGTTCCCTGACGGGTGAAGCCCCAGCGGAAGTCATTCACCAGGGTGGGCCGCAGTACAGCGGTGTAACCCACCGCGCTGGCCCGGGTATTGGTCAGGGTGGTGAGCCGGGGCGGGTGCCCGGGAAACTGCGGCTCCGACGTGCTCCTGTCGTCCTGCAGGTTGCCGCGCCAGAACAGCGAATGCCGGCCGTCGGCAGTCAGCTTGTAGTCGAACTTGGCCACATAGGTGTTGTTATCCAGCCCCACCGGGGCCCGGAACCGAAAGCCCACGATGTTCAGCCCGTCGCCGACGGTGTAGTCGTTCGGCAGGGGGTATTGCTTCAGGAGCGCCAGCATGGCCGGGTTGGGGCCGATTTTCGCCGGGTCCAGTTGCTTCAACTCGTCGGGCCCCAGCGCGCTGGTGCCGCCGGTCCGCACCTTATAGGTGAGAATGCCGTTGCGCATGCCGGCCGAGGGCACGTTACGGACCGCCGACGCCTCGGTGCGGTCCCGCCGTCCCTCATAGTTGAGGAAGAAGAAGAAGCGCTCCTTCACGATCGGCCCGCCCGCCGACGCCCCGAAGGTGTTCTTCAGGTACTTGCGGCGCGGCACACCGGCCTGGTTGAAGAACCACTCGTTGGCCGAAGTCACCGTGTTGCGGTGGAACTCGTAGGCGGAACCGTGGAAGGTGTTGCTCCCGCCGCGGGTCACCATGGCGATCTGGGCGCCCGAGGAGCGGCCCTGGGTGGCCGTGGGGGTAGCGGTGGTCATGCGGAATTCCTGCAACGAATCGGCGGTGACCCGCAGCGCGCCGTTCACGTACTGGAACAGTTGGTCGTTAATGTCCACCCCATCCAGGGTAACGTTGGCCTGGTCGCTCTTGCCCCCGTTCACGGCGCCGTTGCGGTAGTCGGTGCCGGCGCCGCCCTCGGTATTGTTCACGTAGCTCACCCCGGCCTGCAGGCTGAGCAGCGAGATGATGTTGCGGGCTTCCAGCGGCAACTGGATGATCTGCCGGTTGGTGATCACGTTGCCGACCGTGGCGTCGCTGGTGTTAAGCATGGGCGCTTCGGCGGTGACCGACACCAGTTCCGTCACCTGGCCCAGTTCCAGCCCGATGTTCAGCGTGGCGGGCAAGCTGACCAGCAACTCGATGTTCTCCCGCAGCACGGTCTTGAAGCCCCGGGCCTCGACCCTCAGCCGGTACGTCCCCGGCGGCAGCGAGGGGAACAGGTACCCGCCGGCGGCATCTGTTTCCGCCTGCCGCGCCGCCCCGGTCGCCACCTGAGTCAGGGTGAGTTTGGCGGCGGGAACGACGGCGCCGGCCGGATCAGTGATCGTGCCGCGCAGCGAGGTGGTGGCCTGTGCCCAGGCCCCCGACGACAGGCCCACCAGCAGGGCCCACAGGAGCACCAAACGAAACTTCATTCGCAGATTCATGAGGTCCTCCCCATTCCGGGAATAACAAACTCAGAGCTGTCCTCCGTTCAAGAAGGGGCATGTCAAGAATGTCAGATTGGCGAAAAACTCCCCCAAGCCGCCCCCAAGCCTATTCCTGACCGGCAAGCCATGTCAAGCGGGCCCGCGGCAAATCGGGAGACGGTACCAGGGGACCTCACGCCGGCAGGGTATGTCCAATTCATTTTTTTGATGACCGCCATCGAATCATTCAATCCGGCGGCGTATTGACGCTTACCTCATGCCGCACTACTCTTGTGTGTTCCGGTTCAAACCGCGCCCCTTGCCGAGGGCGCTAGATGCGGAGGTGTTCTGATGTCTGCCGAAAGCAAAGATCCCAAGGAGGTCCTGGAGTTCGCCAGGAAGAACGATGTCAAGATCCTGGACATCCGCTTCACCGACCTGCCGGGCCTCTGGCACCACGTCTCCTTCCCCATCAAGCAGCTAACGGAAAGCAGCTTCGAGGACGGCTTTGGGATCGACGGCTCCAGCATCCGCGGCTGGGCGGCGATTCACGAGAGCGACATGCTGCTGATCCCGGACCCGGGCTGGTACATGCTGGACCCCTTCACCGACGTGCCGACGCTGGTGATGATCGGCGACGTGATCGACCCCATCACCAAGCAGCACTACGAGCGTGACCCGCGCTACATCGCCAAGAAGGCCGAGGCCTACCTGCGCTACACCGGCATCGCCGACACCGCTTACTTCGGCGCCGAGGCGGAGTTCTTCATATTCGACAACATCAGCTTCGATCAGCGGGAGAACTGCGGCTACTACTTCATCGACGCCGAGGAAGGCCGCTGGAACTCGGGCCGCAAGCGGGAGAACCTGGGCTACCGCCCGCGGTACAAGGAAGGCTACTTCCCGGTGCCGCCCACCGATCACTACCAGGACCTGCGCACGGAGATGGCCCTGACCATGGAGAAGTGCGGGCTGGAGGTGGAGTGCCACCACCACGAAGTGGCCACCGGCGGGCAGACTGAGATTGACCAGCGGTTCAATACCCTGGTGCGCTCGGCCGACAACATGATGCTTTACAAGTACGTGGTGCGGCAGGTGGCCAACCAGTACGGCAAGACCGTCACCTTCATGCCCAAGCCCCTGTTCCAGGATAACGGCAGCGGCATGCACACCCACCAGAGCCTGTGGAAGGAGGGCAAGCCGCTGTTCGCCGGCGACTGCTACGCGGGGCTGAGCCAGACGGCGCTGTGGTATATCGGCGGCCTGCTGAAGCACGCGCCGGCGGTGGTGGCGCTGGCCGCGCCCACCACCAACTCTTACAAGCGCCTGGTGCCCGGCTTCGAAGCGCCGGTGAACCTGGCCTATTCCCGCCGCAACCGCAGCGCCGCCATCCGCATCCCCATGTACTCGGCCAGCCCCAAGGCCAAGCGCCTGGAGTTCCGGCCGCCGGACCCCTCCTGCAACCCCTACCTGGCTTTCGTAGCCATGGTGATGGCCGGGCTGGACGGCATCGAGAACAAGATCAGCCCGGGCGAGCCGCTCGACAAGGACATCTACGACCTCTCCCCGGAGGAACTGCGCGACGTGCCATCGCTGCCGGCCTCGCTGGACGAAGCTCTCAAGGCGTTGGAGGACGACCACCAGTTCCTGCTCAAGGGCGATGTGTTCACCGAGGAACTGATCCAGACCTGGGTAGACTACAAGATAAGGACCGAAGCCCAGGCCCTCCGCTTGCGCCCGCACCCCTACGAGTTCGCCCTGTACTACGACATCTGATCGGGATGAGCCGGAGGGCGCTCACCCCGGAGGCCATCTGAAGGTGGGCCAGGTATGAGCGTAGACCCCGGCCCCGCAGGGCGGGGTCCGGGGGGTGCCCGCTGGAAGCCGGCGCGGACCAAAGCCGCGCCGCACCACCTGGCGCTACTCGTTCAGCGTCCTGTCAGAAGAGGCGAGCTTCGAGCTTGCGGATGTGCTCCATGGCCTCGCGGGCGATGCGCTCGGCGCCCAGCGAGAAATCGAACACCTCTAGCGAGACCCAGCCGCCGTATTTCTTCTCTTTGAGCACGCGCAGCACCGGCAGGAAGTCGTAGCTGCCTGTGCCGGGATGCCGCCCGTCCATTTCGTTGATGTGGACGTGGCGGATCATCGGATAGTAGCGGCGCACCAGCGCCTCCGACGGCTCTTTCTCGTCGCCCACGTTGTGGTAATCGAACATGGTCCGGATGGCGGGGTGGCTGACCTGCTTCACCACGGCCACCGCCTCGGCCAGGGTGTTGATCACGTCGGTCTGCTTGTGGTCGAGGGCTTCCAGGCAGATGGTGGCCTTGCGGGCGGCAGCGTGGGGCGCGACCCGCGCCAGGCCCTCAGTGAGATGCTGGACCGCTTCCTGGCGCGTGGCGCCCCCGGCTGTGGCCCGCTGCTTGGGCGAGCCCAGCACCATCACCGCGGGCTGGCCCAGGTCACCGCACAGATCAATCAACTTCTCCAGGTACTGCCAGCTCCGTTCCCGCACGTCTCGGTTGGCGGTGGTGATGTGCAACCACTTGGGCGTCACCAGCAGCCAGTGCAGCCCGGCAAACCGCAGCCCCTCTGACCGGATGATGTTGCCCAACTCGCGCCGCCGCGCCGGCGAGATCTGGTCCACGTGCTCGGCCAGCGTGAACGGAGAGATCTCTATGCCCGCGTATCCCAGCTTCCGGGCCGCCCGGCAGCTTTCGGCGAAGTCCCATTTCTCGAAGACCTCGTTGCAGATGGAGTAGTTGAACAGCGCCTGCCGCGGAGACTGGGGCAGGGCGCGCAGCCAGCAAGGGCAGGCGGCGCTAGCCACGGCAGCGGCCGAGCGGCGCAAGAAATCACGTCGGTCGAACCAGATCATCACTTGGTCTCCCAAGCACCGATCAGCTTTCAGCCCTCCGGCGTTCAGCCTGCCTGGCCGCTGTCGGGCTGATGGCTGAAAGCTGATCGCTTAAATGCCAAACACTTTCTTCAGGTAAGCGAGGTTGGCCCTGGTGTCCTTTTCCACGTCACCCGATGGGCTTACTGTCTCCAACACCAGCCAGCCGCGGGCGTTGATGTCGCCGATGGCCGCGGCCACCGCCGGGATGTCCATTTTGCCCTGGCCGAGCAGGCTGGGGTTGTCCTTGATGTGGAACTGGCAGATGCGCTCCCGGCCCAGCTTACGGATTTCGGCGGGCACGTCACGCCCGCGGCCGAACGAGTTTCCGGCGTCGTAATAGACCCGGACGGCCGGCGAACCGATGCGCTCCAGCAGCGCCAGGTTGTCGTCGGCGCTCAGCGTGTTCTCCAGGCCCAGCGTCACGCCCGCCTGGGCGGCGCGCGGCCCCAGTTCCTTGAGGACGTCCACCACCCGCTCGATCTCCTCGGCCGCCTCCATCTTCAGTTCGCCCCTGCCGAAGAACGGCACCAGGATGTTCTGGCAGCCGAAGTCGCGGCAGGCCTCGATGGTATCCAGCAGCCAGAGCGCGGTTTTCGGCTCGCTCTTCAGCGGCACCTGGTTCAGGGCGTTGATGCACACTGAGCTGATGGCCAGGCCCGAGCGCCGCGAGGCCTCCTTGTAACGCTGCCGGACCTCGGCGCGGCGCAGGGGCAGGCTTTCCTTCGGGGTGCCCATCAACAGCTCCACGCCGTCTAGGCCGATCCGCTTCGCCAGCTCAAACACCTCCGGCTCGGATACCCGCAGCATGCCCTGGTACATCCCGATCTTCCAGCGCTCGCCACCGGCCTGCGCAGATGCCCGGGGCGCAACGCCGGCCAGCGCCGAAACGGCGAGAAAGTCACGTCGGCTCAACACGGCAGAACCTCCCGAGAGCTTCACATCTACCACAAAGGCCGAAAGGACACAAAGAAAGTGTGAGACCTTGAACTTTGGACTTTGGACTTTGGACTTTGGACTTTGGACTCTAGCTTGAGCGTTATCGCAACGAGGCGGAGGTGGTGGAACGCTCCAGAGACGGGTCCCAGCAGAGGCAGCGGTGGCAGAGCAACTCCCGCGCCGGGCCCAGCAGCGAACGCAGCAGCACCCGGCTGGCGCCGCAGCAGCGGCAACGGAACTCGGCCAGCCGCTCGCCGCTGGCGTGGAAGACAACGCCGGCCAGCAGCGTCACCTGCCAGCGCAGCCAGGCCACCTCGCCCAGGCGTGGGAGATAGTTCATTTCCGCGGCAACCGTCCAGGCAAACAGCCCGAAGGAAACAACCGACATCACACGCAACGCCTCTGTCATTCGCTTCATCGGGTTCCCACTTTTTGATTGGGGGGCTGAGAAAGTATAACATCAGCAAGGCCTGCTCGAAAACCTTATTGTGAGCAGGAGAGGAGGTTCTATGCGGCTGCGTTTGCTCCCACATGCTTTGCTCTGGGTGGCTTTCGGGGTCCTGGCCGCCAGCCCCGCGCCGGCTGCCTCCCGGCAGGTGCTGCGCCCCGAAGGCTTCCAGCCTCGGTTTCCCTACAGCCCGGGCATCGTTGCCGGCGACTGGGTATTCCTGGCCGGGCAAGGGAGCCGCGACCCGAAGACGGGCCGCCACCCAGACAGCTTCGAGGGGCAGGTCCGTCAGGCCATCGAGAACGTCCGCGCTGTGCTTCAGGCCGGCGGGATGGACCTCTCCCACCTGACCTCCTGTCACGTCTACCTGGATGATTTGGAGAACTACGCCCGCATGAACGCGGTGTACCGGCAGGTAATGACCGCCAGTCCTCCGGTGCGCACCACGATCGCCGTGCCCGCCCTGCCCGACGATTCGCACATCGAGATCACCTGCCTGGCCGTTCGCGAGACGAAGATGAAACAAGCGGTGTTTCGCGGCAGCCCTCCCGCCAAGCCCGGCTTGTTTCCTCCGGGCATGCAGGCGGGGCCGTGGCTGTTCACTTCCGGGGCGGGCAGCCGTGACCCGGCCACCGGCAAGCATCCGGAGGGCTTCGAGGCCCAGGTGCGGCAGAGCCTGGAGAACCTGGGCGCCGTGTTGAAATCGGCGGGCCTGGGCTTCTCTGACGTGGTGTGGGCCAACGTCTACCTGGACGATGCGCAGAACCTCCCGACGACGGAGAAGGTCTACGCTGCTTACTTTCCCGGCCCGCGGAAACCCGGCCGCACGGTGTCCATCGTCGCTCGCATCCCCGGCGACTCGCAGGTGGAGATCACGCTGCTGGCCAGCCGCGAGGCTGCTCGCGCCCGGTCAGTCGCCAAGGGCCGTGCCGTCCTGGTGGGTGACCTGCTGTTTGTCTCGGCCCAGTCGGCCCCAGGCGCAACCATTGAGGACCAGGTAAAGGGCACATTCGACCGGCTCAAGAACATCCTGCGGTCGGCCGGCATGGGTTTATCCAGCGTCACCAAGGCGCACGTCTACTTGAAGGACCTGGCCGACTTTCCCCGCATGAACGCGGTCTACCGCACCTACTTCCCCAGCGATCCGCCGGCCCGCACCACCGTACAGGTGAAACAGCCGGGCTCGAACCTCAACGCCCTGGTGGAGATCTCTTTGGTCGCCGTCAAGTAAGTCCCAAGTCCCAGGTCCAAAGTCCAAAGTCCAAAATCGCGACACCCCTGATTCGAATCTCACTGCCGAGATCACGCTGAGAGGTTCGCTCTGCGCCCTGCGCGCACTGGGCGGTGAATCTACGCTGCGCGGGAATTGAGAGGCAGAGACAGAGGTTGCACTTGACTTTGGACCTTGGACTTTGGACTAGAATCAGGTCATGTCGTTGGAACAGAGGCTGGAGGAGATGCGCCGGCGCGATGTGCAGGCCGAGGCCGGGGGCGGCCCGGAGCGCAAGGAGCGCCAGCACCGCGAGGGCAAACTGTCGGCGCGCGAGCGCATGGAATTGCTGCTCGACGAAGGCACCTTCGAGGAACTGGACAAGCAGGTTACCCACCGCTGCACCGACTTCGGGATGGAGACGCAACAGATTCCTGGCGACGGCGTGGTTTGCGGGTACGGCCGCATCGAGGGGCGGCTGGTCTACGCCTTCGCCCAGGACTTCACCGTCTTCGGCGGCTCGCTCTCGGAAACCAACGCGGCCAAGGTGTGCAAGGCGATGGACCTGGCCATGAAGAACGGGGCGCCGGTGATCGGCTTGAACGACTCTGGCGGGGCGCGCATCCAGGAGGGGGTGCGCTCGCTGGCCGGCTACGCCGACATCTTCCTGCGCAACACCCTGGCCAGCGGCGTGGTCCCGCAGCTCTCGGCGATCATGGGGCCGTGCGCGGGCGGCGCCGTCTACTCACCCGCCATCACCGACTTCATTTTCATGGTGAAGGACACCAGCTACATGTTCGTAACCGGCCCCGACGTCATCCGCACGGTCACCCTGGAGGAGGTGACCAAGGAGGCTTTGGGCGGCGCGATGACGCACAACGCCCTCAGCGGGGTGGCCCACTTCGTGGCCCGCGATGATCCCGAGTGCCTCTCGCTGATCCGCGAACTGGTGGGCTTCCTGCCCTCCAACAACCTGGAAGACCCGCCGCGGCGGCCGACCGACGACTCGCAGGATCGCGCCGACCCGGAGCTGAACCGCATCGTGCCTGACGAGCCCAACCTGCCCTACGACATCAAGGAGATCATTCAGCGGGTGGTGGACAACGGCTACTTCTTCGAGGTGCAGGAGCACTTCGCCCAGAACCTGGTGGTCGGCTTCGCCCGGCTGGACGGCTGCCCGGTGGGGATCGTGGCCAACCAGCCGGCGGTGCTGGCCGGCACGCTGGACATCAGCTCCTCGGTGAAGGGGGCGCGCTTTGTGCGCTTCTGCGACGCCTTCAACATCCCCATCCTCACCTTCGAGGACGTGCCCGGCTTCCTGCCTGGCACTCAGCAGGAGTTCGGCGGCATCATCAAGCACGGGGCCAAGCTGCTCTACGCTTACGCGGAAGCCACCGTGCCAAAGATCACCGTCATCACCCGCAAGGCTTACGGGGGCGCCTACTGCGTGATGGGCTCCAAGCACATCCGCACCGATGTCAACTACGCCTACCCGACGGCGGAGATCGCAGTAATGGGGCCGGAAAGCGCGGTGAACATCGTCTACCGCCGCGAACTGCAGGCCGCCGATGAGCCGGAGCGGGTCCGGGCGGAGAAGGTAAAGGAGTTCCGCGAGCGCTTCGCCAACCCCTACGTGGCCGCCGAGCGCGGCTACCTGGACGCGGTGATCGAGCCGCGCCTCACCCGCCCCAAGCTCATCTGCGCCCTGCGCATGCTGGCCAACAAGCGCGACACCATGCCCCGCAAGAAGCACGGCAACATCCCGCTGTAGCAGCCTTCCTCACCCCAGAAATGGAAAAGGGGATCCCCGATCTGGATCCCCTCTTTCATTCTGGTCTCGGCACCTCCCGAATGGGCGAGGCGCCAGCTGCGTCCTGGGTGTTACTTGCCCTTCTTCTTCGCAGCCTTCTTCGCGGTTTTCTTCATGCCGCGCATCCTCCTTGCTTCATTTTCTCCCCATGTCGGCCGTTGGGTGTTTGACCCGCCGGCGGGAAACGCTCAACATGTTGAGCCTTCCCCGAGAATTACCCTCTGTATAATCCCGCGAAGCTGATCTGTCAAGAACAAAATCAAGGAAAATGTTTTGCTTAGGGCACCGGCGCCGCCCCGCACGCCCGGCAGGCGCCCAGACGCCGCGCCCCAGAGGCGACCGCGAGGGAGTCGAAGCAGGGGCGCCCGCCGGCCGGGGCGCCTGCCCTGAGCGCTTTGAAGCGCTGGGAGACGAAGAGCGATCCGCTTTGCTACAATCCATCAAGTCTCTGTAGCGGCGGTCCCCAGACGGGCGCGTCGGGCGTCGCGACGCCCGACGCTGCCACCTCC
>CAYVGN010000032.1:5639-14170 GCA_964451215.1 uncultured Acidobacteriota bacterium | reverse complement strand
GAGCCGGGCCCTACGTTCTTCTGACCTCGACATCCCGAAGCGCCAGGATAGCAAGGAAGCGTCTTCGGCCCGGACCCCGCCATGCGGGGCCGGGCCCTACGTTCGCGCCCTGGTTGTGGAACTGCTGTTGAGCGGTACGGTGTTAATGGAAACTTCGTTAGTTGGGCGCTTTCTGTTCGGCGGTTGCGGGCGCCACCGCCGCCAGGCCCTCCTCGGGTATGAGAATCCAGGAAACAAGGTAGGCCAGCAGGAAGGTACCGCCGGTGAGCAGCGTCAGCGCCACCCAGAGTACGCGAGCGATGGTCACATCCATGTCCAGGTAGCGGGCGAAGGCCGCCACCACCCCGGCGATCATGCGTCCGGCACGGGGGCGGACCAGCCGTTTCGTGCTCTCGGCGGCGGCCGCAGCCGGGCGCTGGGCGGCCCCGCACTGTGAGCAGAAGTTGGCTTCCACTGTCACTCTGGCTCCACAGTGGGTGCAGAACATCGTGGCTCCCCCCTTTCCTTATCTGATACGGACCGGGGCCGAAAAAGTTCCGCGTTTCCCGGCCGGGGCTGGATTTTGCTTACAATAGAACCGCGTGCCGGCGCCCCGCCGCCGGAAAGGAGCGACGCGATGAGAATCGCCCGCGGCCTGCTCATCGCCATCCTGGCGCTGCCCGCCTTGGCGCAGGTCCGAGAGGAACTGGACTCCTACCTGGTGGCGCCCTACACCATGAACAGGAAGGTGGCGCTCACCACAAGGGACTTCACCAAGCTGGAGGGCAAAGTCGTAGGCGGAGACGAGGACAAGGTGATCGTCGAGCAGAAAGGCGGCCGCGTCGAGGTCCCCGTCGGCCAGATTTACCTGGTGCAGCTTCGCCGGCCACGGCGCAGCGCCAAGGTGGATTTCATCGGCAACCTCATCGGCGGCGTGGGCCTAGGCCTGGCCGGGGCAGCCATCGGCCGGGAAGCCGCAGAGAGCATCCGTGGCGAGGGCGACCCGGGGAGAGCCGGGCCGGTTGTTGGCGGCATCGTCCTCGGTTTTGCAGGCGGCTATCTGGGCAAGGAGATCGCGCGGCGCCTGGCCTCGCAGGAAGTGACACTGCTGGTCGTGCACCAGGCGCCGGCCGCCCCCAAGTCCGGTTCGCTCGCCGCGCCTATCATGCCCATTCAGCCGCTGGCACCGCTAGGACCTCGCTGAAACCCGCTCCCTTTCGAACAGCCGTGTACTGCCGGCGCTCGATCTCGCGTATCTTCTAGTGGGGAGACGTTCCATGAAATGCATGCTCTTGACTTTTTTCCTGGCGCTGGCGCTCGCCGCCGCACAACCGGCGCGCAAGATCCCACCCGAGAAGGCCGAGATCCAATTCCGGACCCCCGCCGGAGTCGTAACCTTCAAGCACCAGGCCCACGTGCAGAAGTACGGAGTCTCCTGCGAGCAGTGCCACCACACGCTCGAGGCTAAGAGCGAGGAAACCCCCAGGGCCTGCTCGTCCTGTCACCTGAAGACGGGAAGTCCCCAGATGCCGTCGTTGCAGAGCGCGGTGCACAAGAAGTGCTGGGATTGCCACAAGGGGGAGCGGGCGAAAGGGAAGAAGGTCCCGGTACAGACGGAGTGCAACGGCTGCCACGTCAAGAAGACGGGATGAGCGCCGGCCACCGCAGCCGCTATCCGGCGCGAAAAGCAAGCCCGGCGGCCGCCAGGGCCGCCCCTACATTGCCTGGCCTCCCACCGCGCGGGGCGAGCAAGGATGCTATTCCTTCTCGGCTGCCGACAGCTTCTTTCGGTTGAAGGAGCGGATCACGCGCGAGACGTATTGGCGCGTTTCGGCGTAGGGAGGTATGCCCTTGTAGGCCGCCACCTTGTCCGGGCCAGCATTGTAAGCGGCCAGGGCTAGCTGCAGGTCGTTATTGTAAAGGCTCAGCAACTGGCGCAGGTAGCGGCTGCCGCCCTCCACGTTCTGTGTGGGGTTGAAGACGTCCTCGACGTTGAGGTTGCGGGCGGTGGCCGGCATTAGCTGCATCAGGCCACTGGCCCCTTTCTCCGACACGGCGCGCGGATTGCCGGCGGACTCGGCGCGGATCACACTGTGGATCAAATCCGGGTCCAGCCCGTGGCGCTGGCCGGAACTGCGCACCACCTGGTCCAGCCCGCCGTTCTGCGCCGCCGCGCCGTTGCCCGCCGCCGGCGGAGGCGGTGCGTATTCGTCGGCCTCGAAGCGAACGATCAGCGACGAGTCAACCTCGGCGAAGCCACCCCCGGGCAGGTACAGGCGCGTCCTCGGCCCCTCACTCTCGTGGCGCTCAACCTCCACCCGCGTGCCACTGCTGAGAACGGCATACTGGCCAGCGGAAAGGTTGCCTGCCGGCAGCAACAGCAAGAACAACAGCGCCGCGCCATAGCGTCCTGGTCGCCCCGCGGCGCCCGCTGCCAGGTACCCACTGGCCACAGGAAGCTTCAAACAACCTCCTCGCCCGCCCTGCGGCAGGGCCAAGAGCATGTTACACCAAGCCGCAGCGCCCGCTCAATAAGGAATGCGCCGGGGCGCCGCAGAGACTCACGGCAGCCCTCCCAGTATCCAGCGCTCGACGGCGTCGGCCACGCCCGCTTGGTCACAGTGGCCGGTGGTTTTCCAGTGGCCGCATTTCAGGTCCTCAACGGCGTTGCCCATCACCACGGCGACCCCGGCGAACTCCAGCATCTCGCGGTCGTTGAAATTGTCGCCGACCGCCATCACCTGCTCGGGGCGATAGCCGCGGCGCTCGGACCAGGCCTGGAGCGCACGGCCCTTGGAGCAGTGCGGGTGGATGAGGTCCAGGATGGCGAGGTCGCGGAATTCGTACTCGGTTTTGAGCAGGCGGAACTCGGAGCGGATGGGGGAGGCGAGCAGTCGGGCCTCGATTTCGCGCAGCACCGCCACTGGGCCGCTGAACATGACCTGCAGCGGCTGTTCGGGCGCGCGCGCCGCCAGCGCCTCTTCCACCGGGGCAAAGGTTACGAATTGCCGGTTGCGCTCCAGCCAGTTGAGGAAGCCCGCCGTCCGCT
This sequence comes from uncultured Acidobacteriota bacterium, assembly GCA_964451215.1. Classification (GTDB taxonomy): domain Bacteria; phylum Acidobacteriota; class Terriglobia; order JAJPHL01; family JAPKYU01; genus CAYVGN01. Next base: position 11,142 of record CAYVGN010000032.1, on the reverse strand, counting down.
TCTGCAAGCCCTCCAGCACCAACTGGCCCTCGCTCTCCACGTCGTAGGCGAGGATGGTGTAGTCGCGCCAGGGACGGGTCAGCTCCAGAGCACGCGCGGCCGTCTCCACCGGCAGCAACTCACGGTAGTACGAGCGGCCGCTGCGCGACTTGATGACCGCGCCGTTGCTGGTGATCATCACCAGCTCGAAAGGGAACAACTGGGCGATCGGCAGGGCAAAAGCGAAGCGCCGGCCGGTGACCAGGACCACCTCGACCCCGGCCCGGTGCGCGGCCTCCAGCGCCGCGCGGTTGCGCGGGGGAAGCTGACCCTGGGTATCGAGCAGGGTGCCATCAATGTCCACGGCCAGCAGGCGGATGCGGGGATGACTCAGGTTGGGCAGCAACGCGCATTATATCAGGCCACAGGCTGCAGGCCGTAGGCGGCAGGCTGCGGGCCACAGGCTGCACAACAAGAGGGCCCGCAGCTTCCCGTCTTCTCTCTGCACTCTCTGCTACACTGCTTTGTTGCGATGAGCTACGTGACGCATCTGGAATGCTCGCGCTGCAGCAGGAATTACGCGGCGGGCCAGGCGCACAACCTCTGCGGGTGCGGCGGCCCGCTGCTGGTGCGCTACAACCTGGCCGAGCTTTCCCGGCGCGTCTCGCGCGCTTCGCTGGCCGACGGCCCGGCCTCCATGTGGCGGTACCAGGCGCTGCTGCCCGCCCGGCCGGAGTCCGTGGTTTCGCTGGGCGAGGGGTTCACGCCTCTGATCCACGCCCAGCGGCTGGGCCAGCGCTACGGCGCCAGCCGCCTGTTCCTCAAGGACGAGGGGCTCAATCCCACGGGCACCTTCAAGGCGCGCGGCCTCTCCTGCGCCGTCTCCATGGCCCGCCAACTGGGTCTTCGCCGCCTGGCCATCCCCTCGGCCGGCAACGCCGCCTCGGCGCTGGCCGCCTACGCCGCCGCTGCCGGCCTGGAGGCGCACATCTTCATGCCCGCCGATGTCCCCAGGGCCAACCTGGTCGAGTGCCAGTCCTTCGGCGCCCGCGTCACGCTGGTCAAGGGGCTGATCAGCGATTGCGCCCGCCTCCTGGCCGAGCGTGCCCCAAAAGACGGCTGGTTCGATCTCTCCACCATGAAAGAGCCCTACCGCGTCGAGGGCAAGAAGACCATGGGCTACGAGGTGGCTGAGCAGTTCGGCTGGCAGCTACCCGACGCCATCTTCTATCCCACCGGCGGCGGCGTGGGCCTGCTGGGGATGTGGAAGGCCTTCGAGGAGCTGGAGCAACTGGGCTGGATCGCGGGCGGGCGCCGGCCCAAGATGGTGGCCGTGCAGGCGGAGGGCTGCTGCCCCGTGGTGCGGGCCTTTCAGCGGGGCGCGGCCGCCGCCGAGTTCTTCCCGGGCGCCGAGACGCTAGCCGCCGGGCTGCGCGTCCCCAAGCCGCTGGCCGACTTCCTCATCCTCCAATACGTGCGCGCCAGCGGCGGCACCTGTCTCAGCGTGACCGACCAGGAGATCCTGGATGGGGTGCGGGAGTTGAGCGCCTGCGAGGGCATCCTGGCCGCCCCAGAAGGCGCCGCCTGTCTCCCCGCCTATCGCAAGCTGCTGGCGGCGGGCTACTTGAAGCCGGATGAAACGGTGCTGCTGTTCAATACCGGCTCGGGGCTCAAGTATCTGGATGTGATTTCGCGCCCGGCCGCCGCCTCGCCCGCAACCGAGCAGAACTTGGGCGGCCTGATCACGCCCTTCTAGCGAAGCAGACCGCCGATCAGCGGCGGTAGAGGTAGAGGGTATGCTGCGCCGGGCGGGGGCCGGGTTCGGGAACTACCTCCACCCGCTCCGGCTTCCAGCCCGGCACCTCGAAGTCGTGGGCCACCACCCGCGCCCCCTGGCGCAGGTACTTCTCCATATTGGGCCGCAGTTTCTCGTTGGCCGAGGGCAACAAGTACAAGGTCACCACCGTGGCCGGCGACAAGTCCAACTGCAACATGTCGCCGTGGATGATCTTTACCTTCTCTTGCAGCCCCAACTGCCGGACGCGCTCAGAAGCCTTCTTGTACAGGTCCTCATCGAGTTCAATGCCCACCGCGCTTGCGCCGAACCGCTGCGCGGCCCTGATCAGGATGCGGCCATCGCCGCAGCCCAGGTCGTAGACCGTGTCGGCGGCCTGAACCTGGGCCAACTCCAGCATCTTCTCAACCACAGATTCCGGTGAAGGAACAAAGGGAGCCAGGCTGACGCCGGCCGGCCCGGCGGCCACGGCGGGGCCGGTCGGCGCAGGCAACTCAGGGCGCGCGAAGTCGTCGGTGGTGTAGACCCGCTGTGCCTTGGGCCGCGTGTCCTTGTTGGCCCGCTGGCGCCGGGCCAGCTCGCCCAGCGATTGGCCGGGAGCGGCGGCCGCCAACAACAGGGTGGCGGCGCCCAAAAGGGCTGCCGCCAGGCATCGCGAACTGTCAGGCAACGACGACATCGGCTACCGCCGGTAGAGGTAAATGGTGTGCTCGCGGTACTCGTTCTCCTCGCCCATGCTCTCGGTCTTTTCCGGCTTCCAGCCAGGGACCTCGAAGTCGTGCGAGACCACACGCGCCCCCTTCTTTAGGTACTTCTCCAGGTTGGGCTTCAACTTCTCGTTGGCGCTGGTCAACAGGTAGAGCGTGACCACCGTGGCCGGGGCCAGGTCCACCTGCAACAGGTCGCCGTGGATGACCTTCACCTTGTCTTCCAGCTTCAGTTCTTTGACGCGCTCCACGGTTTTCTGATACAGCTCATCATCCAGCTCCACGCCTACGGCCTTGGCGCCGAACTTCTGTGCCGCCATGATAATGATGCGGCCGTCACCGCATCCCAGGTCGTAGACGGTATCGCCCGCCTTGACCTCCGCCACCTTCAACATCTTTTCCACCACGGCTTCCGGCGACGGAACAAACGGGGCCAGCTTCTCCGGCGCCTTCTTTTCCTGCTCGGGCTGCGCGAAGACGGCTGTCGAGCCCAGGCTGAGCAGGAGCGCCAACGCCGCCAGCAGGAACGCCACTCGCTTTTCTCGGAACATGGAAACTCTCCTTCAAACAGATATTGCTACTGTCCAGGCCAACGACTGGGCGTTGATTGTAACCGTACCGGCGGCGGCAGCACAAGCCAGCAGAACAGGCACTGTCGGCTTGCGGAGGTGCGAGCATCAATTGGGGCGATTGCCCATTCGACGCCTCGGCCCGCGTCTGGGTCGCTCGACGTGCGTCGCGTGGATCGCCGGGGTGGAGGCACCCAGACCGGGCCTCGGCAGCCGCACTCGAATCACGTCACAGACGGATCGGGGCTATGCCCGCCGGTTTGACCCGGACCCGCCCGGGGTGTAGCATTCCCCCTGATTCTTTAGTCGCGGGAGAGAGCCATGGCGTTTCGAGTTTCCAGCACTGCATTCGCTTTCAACGGCGAGATACCCCGGCAATACACCTGCGACGGTCAGGATGTCTCGCCGCCGCTGGCCTGGGAAGAGGCGCCGTCCAACACGCGGAGCCTGAGCCTGATCTGCGACGATCCGGACGCGCCGGTCGGCACCTGGGTCCACTGGGTGCTTTGGGGCCTCCCGGCCTCGGTGCACAGCCTGAGGGAGGCGGTGCCCAAGGAGCGCACGCTGCCCGACGGCAGCAAGCAGGGCAGCAACGACTTCCGCCGCATTGGCTATGGCGGGCCCTGCCCACCCCCCGGCCCGGCCCACCGCTACTTCTTCAAGCTCTATGCACTCGACAACGTGCCCGACTTGAAGCCGGGCGCCACCAAGCAGGACCTGGAACGGGCCATGAAGGGCCACATCCTGGCCGAGGCCCAGTTGGTGGGCCGTTACCAGCGCCAGCGCTAGTGCCGTGACCAGTTAATTTCATTGCAACTGTTTGCAGCGCCGCCCTTACGCCCAATGGCAGCGTCGGCCTTCGGTCCCTCTCTTTCTGCTCCCGCTCTTGGACTTTGGCCTCCCGACACCCCTATAATGGGCGGTGTCTCCGTTGGCTTTGTTCCCGCTGTTGCTGCTGCTGGCTTTGTTCGGATGCGGCAGTCCGCCGCCGGAACGCTCCGCAGGGGCGGACCAGCCGGCGGCAGCAGCGCCGCCCAGGCAGGTGAGTGGCCGCGAAGCGTTCCAGAACATGTTGATTGCGGCGCGTAGCTGGGCCCTGGATGCCAGACCTTTTCGCCTGACCAATTTCTACATGAAAGATTCCACCGGGGTCGGCGGCCGGGCCGTCGCCTGGACCGCCGGTTTTGTCTCCCCTTCGCTGCGCAAGGCGCGTACCTACACCTACTCGACCATCAAGACCGAGAACCTCCACCAGGGCGTTTTTGCCGGGCATGACGAGAGCTTTCGCTCCGAATCGGAACTGACCGGGCCGCCGTTCGAGGTGCTGGCTCTCCGGGTGGATAGCGACAAGGCGTTCGAATCCGCAGAGGCGAAAGGCGGCAAGAGGTTCCGGCAGAAGAACCCGCAACTGCCCATCACTTATCTGCTGGAGCACGACCGCAGTTCGGGCGAGCTGGTCTGGCGGGTGTGCTACGACACCCAGTGCACCACCGCCCGCTTCGCCGTCACCGTGGACGCTTCCACCGGCGCTGTCCTCAAGGTGAGCAGATGAGGGTGCGGCCTGCGGGGAAACGAACTTCGGCGCGTTGGTCCGGGCCCGCGGGCGGCCGGGCCGGGCGTCGGCTCGCGCTGCTCTGCCTGCTGGCCCTGGCTGCGGTGGCCGCTTACCTGCTGCGCGCGCCCCTGCTGGCCCGTCTGGGCGGCCTGCTGGTGGCGGCCGACCCGCTGGAGAAAGCCGACGCCGCCCTGGTGCTGGGCGGCGACGACAGCTACGACGGCAGCCGCGTTCGGGCGGCCGTCTCCCTGTACCGCGACGGGTGGGTGCGCAAGCTGGTGTTGAGCGGCCCGCGCCAGGCCTACGGCATCTACGAAACGGAAATCTCGGTGCCGCTGGCCGTCTCGTGGGGCGTCCCCCGCGCCGACATCCTGCCCGTTCCCAGCGGTACGCGCTCCACCGAAGAGGAGGCCCGGCTGATCCTGCCGCTGCTGGAGCGCAAGGGCATCCGCTCGCTCTATCTGGTGACCGGCAGCTTCCACACCCGGCGCACGCGCCGCATTTTCCTCCGCGCCTGCAACGGCCGCATGCGGCTGCTGGCGTTTCCCGCCCCCTCTCCCTGGTTCGACCCACAGCGCTGGTGGGAGTCGCGCGAGGGCCGCAAGACGTTTCTGCTGGAGGCGCTGAAGAACATCGCCTCCATATTCTATTGATGTTTCAGGAGCGCGCCACGAACGCGAGAGAGCAGATGATGAACCGACGGCAAGCGCTGTGGGCCCTGGCGGCCGGGAGCGCAGCTTCCCTGGCGCCGGCGGCGGACGAGTTGGAGCAGGCGCGGCGGATTCACGCCCAGGCCATCGGCGTGGACACCCATAACGACACGCTGCAGCGGGTGCTGATGGAGAAGGTGGACATCGGCCGGCGCCTGCCCGACGGCCACGTGGACCTGCCCCGCCTG
>CAYVGN010000032.1:0-5629 GCA_964451215.1 uncultured Acidobacteriota bacterium | reverse complement strand
GCATCCGCGTCCCCTTCTTCGCTCTGTGGGCGCCCAGCTTCTACACCGGTGCGGAGGCGGTGCGGCGCACGCTGCAGTTGCGCGACGCCATCCAGCGGGTGCTGGACGCCTACCCCCGGCAGATGGAGCTGGCCGCCTCCGCCCGCGACATCGAGCGCATCACCCGAGCCGGCCGGCTGGCCGCCGTCCTCTCTCTGGAGGGCGGGCACCAGATCGCCGACGACCTGGCGGTGCTGCGCATGTACCACCGCCTGGGCATCCGCTCCATGACCCTCACCCACTTCCGCAACAATAACTGGGCCGACTCCTCCACCGACCGCCCGGCCCACAACGGCCTGACCGACTTCGGCCGCCAGGTGGTGCGAGAGATGGAGCAGTTGGGGATGCTGGTGGACGTCTCGCACGTCTCCGACAAGACCTTCTTCGACACGCTGGAAGTCACCGCCAAGCCGGTGATCGCCTCGCATTCCTCCTGCCGGGCGTTGTCCGACGTGCCGCGGAACATGAGCGACGAAATGTTGCGGGCGCTGGCGCGCAACCGTGGCGTGGTCGGCATCAACTTTGGCTCGGGCTTCCTCAACCAGCGGGCGGCCGCCGCGCTGCGCAGGTCCATCGCCGCCATTGCCGAGAAGCAGCCCAGGCTGAGCGGCAAGGCGCTGGACGAGTTCGCCGCCCGCGAGCACTTCCGCCGCCTGCGGGCCCAGGAGGGCCCGCCCGCCCGGCTGGAGGACGCCGCGGCGCACATCCAGCACGTGGCCCAGGTGGCCGGCATCGAGCACGTCGGCATCGGCAGCGACTACGACGGCATCTCCAGCGTTCCCATCGGCCTCGAGGATGTTTCCAAGCTGCCGGCCCTCACCGCTGCGCTGCTGAAGCGTGGCTTCAGCGAACAGGACGCGAAGAAGGTCCTCGGCGAGAACTTCCTCCGCGTCATCCGCGAAGTTATGCCCTGATCGTCACTGCAACAGGACCGGCGGCGATCGGCCGAGTGGCAGGCGACCTGAAGGTTGCCCCCCCGCCTTCTTTGGCTTCAAATCGGTATGGGACCTGTGCTTCTATAACTGCTGTGAAACGCTTCCTAAACGCCATATTTCTGCTGTGGGTGGCGAGCGCAGCAAGGAGTGTTTCCACTCCCTTTGCGCCGTTGTTCGCTGCCGAGATTCCTTCAGTGGCCTGGAGCAGGGCGATTGGCGAGCCGTTTGAGGGCGCGCTGAGGGGCGGCGAGCGCCTGGATGACGGTTACTACCAGGGCCTGCCCATCGGCGGGATGGGCGCGGGCAGCATCGGTCGGACCTACCGCGGCGACTTCGCACGCTGGCACCTGGACGTGGGCCAACACGCCTATCGCACTGTCCCCGCCAACCAGTTCAGCGTGTTCCTGCAGGCCGAGGGCGGCCCGGCCCAGGCGCGCGTGCTGTCGGCCTGGAAGCCGGGCGATGGGGCGCTGGCGGGCTGGGGATGGGACACCACGGTGCGGGCGCCCAACCGCTATCACGCCCTGTTTCCCAAAGCCTGGTATGTTTACCAGGACCTGGGTCAGCCGGGAGTCCAGCTCACCTGCGAGCAGTTCTCCCCCTTCTTCCCGCACAACTACAAGGAGTCCAGCTTCCCTGTGGGAGTGTTTCGCTGGACCGCGCAGAACGCCGGGAAGAAGGCGGTGACGGTGGCATTGCTGTTCACCTGGGAGAACATGCTGGGCTGGTTCACCAACACCGCGCCCCGCCCCGATCCCTTCGACGACGGGCCGCCCTACGCCATGCGCTGGGGCGGCAGTGAGGGCAACCGCAACGCGTACCGCAGCGAGGGCGCGATGCGCGGCCTGGTGCTCTGGCGCGGCCCAGGAGCGGTGAGCGAGGAGTGGGACGGCGAGTTTGTCCTGGCCACCGAGGCCGCGCCGGGCGTCCAGGTTACTTACCTGTCGCGGTTCAATGCCACCGGGGACGGAGGCGAGGTCTGGCAGCCCTTTGCCGGCGACGGGCGGCTGCCCAACCGCGAGGACACGCGCCCCGCGGCCGGCGGCGAACGCATCGGCGGCGCGCTGGCCGTCCGCTTTACCCTGGCGCCGGGCGCCTCCCGCACCGTGCCGTTTGTGCTGGCCTGGGATCTGCCCGTCATGGAGTTCGGCCCGGGCGTGAAGTGGTACAAGCGTTACACCGCCTTCTTTGGCGCTAGCGGCCACAACGCCTGGCGGATCGCCCGCCAGGGCCTGGCCAACCACGCCCGCTGGTCGGCGCAGATTGACGCCTGGATGCGCCCCTACCTCGAGGACCAGCGCACGCCACCGTGGTACAAGACCGCGCTGTTCAACGAGCTTTACTACTTGCTGGACTCCGGCATGGTCTGGGAGAACGGCCGCCCGGGCAAGCCCGGCACCGACTATCCGCCGCTGGGCCGCTTCGGCTACCTGGAGTGCTACGAGTACCGGTTCTATTCGACGCTCGACGTTAATACCTACGGCTCTTTCGCCGTGCTCAACCTGTTTCCGGAACTCGACAAGCAAGAGGCCAAGCTGTTCGCCGATGCGGTGGCGTTCGAGGACTCCTCCAAGCACCCCATCGGCTGGACTAAGGAATGGAAGGCGCGCAAGATACGCGGCGCGGTGCCCATGGACCTGGGTGTGCCCTTCGAGAATCCCTGGCTGCGCACCAACTTCTACACCTGGCAGGACCCCAACACGCTCAAGGACGAATCCTCCAACCTGGCGCTTAAGGTGTGGCGGGATTACGTCTGGACCGGCAGAAAGGACCTGGCGTTCCTTCGGCACGCCTGGCAACCGGTGCGTGAGGCCCTGGCTTACATGAAGCAGTTCGACACGGACGGCGACGGCATCCCGGAGAACCAGGGCATTCCCGACCAGACCTACGACAGTTGGACGATGACCGGGACCAGCGCCTACACGGGGTCGCTGTGGGTGGCGTCGCTGGAGGCAGCGGCGGCCACGGGCGAAGCGCTGGGCGAGCGGGGCGCGGCCGCCGAGTACCGCCAGTGGGCCGCCCGCGCCCGCCAAAGCTTCGAGAGCAAGCTGTGGAACGGGGAGTACTACGACTTCGACACCGGCAGCGCCGACCGCAAGGCCATCATGGCCGACCAGCTCTTCGGGCAGTTCTACGCGCAGATGACGGGACTGCCCGACGTGGTCGAGCGCGGCCGGCGCGACCGCGCCCTCAAGAAAGTTTTCGACTTCAACGTGATGAGGTACTACAACGGCGAAGCCGGCGCGGTCAACGGGATGATGCCCGACGGCGCCGTGGACCGCATCTTCACCAGGCAAACCAACGCCCATGAGGTGTGGACGGGCGTGACCTACGCGCTGGCCGCCTTCCTGCTCGATTCCGGCATGGAGCGCGAAGCATGGCAGACGGCGCGCGGCGTCTACCGCATCACTTATGAAACCGGCGGAATGTGGTTCCGCACACCGGAAGGCTGGACCGATCAGCCAGGCAAGATGACCTTCCGAGCCTCCATGTACATGCGGCCGCTGGCCATCTGGGCCATCCAGGCAGTCCTGGACGGCAAGGCCGGGCAGAAGCGCTAACTTGCTGAATCTCGCACAATAAACTGTGCTAGCAGGTCGCAGGCCCTCGGATTTCCTGCGAGCGTCGCGCCAGCTCAGTAACGGGCTTTCTGGGGGAAGGTGATTTCCAGGCGGGCCCCGTGGCCCGCTGCTGATTCCACCGTAAGCTGCCCGCCAAGAGAGTGCACACGCTCCTTGATCACCAGGGGGCCCCTGCGGGCAGCGTCCAGTTCGGAATGGGAGAAGCGCCCGGAGAAGGGGAAGCCCCGGCCATCGTCGTCCACCACCAGGACCCAGTTGCCGTTCTGGGAGTTCAGCGAAACCAGCACGTTACGGGCGCCGCTGTGCTTGCGCACGTTGCTGAGCGCTTCCTGCACGATACGCGCCAGCTCGCGGGCGGCGCGGGACGGCAGGTTCACTTCCGCCAGGTCGCAGACGAAGGTGGCGGAAATGCCCGTCTCCCGCCGGAACTTCTCGACGATGTCGGCCAGAAACTCCAGGAACTGCTTGGGAGTGACCTCCACCGGCTTTAGTTGCTCCATCAGCTCGCGCAGGTTCAGGATCTCCTCGCGCAGCAACTGTTGGACGCGGCTCAGTTCTGCGGCCAGGGAGCCGCCCTGGGCCGCCGCCCGGCGGCGCAGCACGTCAACCTGCATCTCGACCCCGGTCAGAGACTGGATGGCGCCGTCGTGCAGCTCGCGCGCCACCCGCGCCCGCTCGATGGCGCCGGCCCGCGAGCGCAGGCGACGCAGGAGAAACACGTTGTAGACGGCCGGGCCAATCTGGCGCACCAGCCGCTGCAGGAAAGCGAGTTCGGCCGCCGGAGCCCAATCCAGACCCGGATCAAGAAGGAACACACGCCCCGACCACTCGTGGGCGAACTCGTAGGAAACCGCCATCACCGCCTGGAACGGGTGCGCGGCCTGGAACGCACCGGGCAGCTCGAAGCGCACGTTGCGCAGGCGCTTTCCCTCCGAGTCCAGGCCCTCGAAGGAAAAGTCGGGCGCACGGCGTGGCATTCGAGCAGCGTGCCAGCTATTGCAGGGCACGGGGTAGAAATACTTTTGCCGCTCTGGAAAATCGAGTTCCGAAAGCCGCACGGCCGTTTCCTCTCCCGAGCGGCGAACCTCCCAGAAGAAAACGCGTGCCGTGTTCTCTTCTCGCGCTACTACGATGGCGGAGCGGGCCTCGAACAGTCGCAGAGCATCGCCGAAGAGGCCCTGCACGGTTTTGGCCAGCCCGGCCTCCCCCTGCACCCGGGCCATGAGGCGCATCAGCACCGCGTCCTCCGCTTCCAGTTGCTTCTGCTGCTCGCCCAAATAGCCCAGCAGGAAAGCCATCAGGAGCAGATAGGTGGAGCGCATGATGAAGCGGTTCAGCTCAAACTCGCCTTCCAGGGGCACCGGGGCGATGCGACCCAACCCCAGCAGAATGGCCTCCACCAGCACCAGCAGGACGGCGGTGGCGCCGGTCATGACCGTCTCGCGCAAGCCCCACCGGTAAGCGGCGGCCAGCATGACAAAGAGAAAGAAGAGGAAGAAGGGGCTGTTGGGCCCCTCGGTCAGCAGGGTGATGCAGGCCGCCCACAGCACGTCAACCGACTGCAGCACGATGGCCAGGACCGGCGGCGACGACGCCCGCAGCCGCAGCACGACCAGCACAGCAACGCTGTGGATCACGTAGAGGAGGAGTAGGGCGTAGGCCAGCGTGGCGTAACGGCTCGGCTCGGTGGGATCCAAGTAGATGGCCAGCAGCGAGCACACCGCCAGAAACACGCGGGCCGTCCCGAGCACGCGCTCGATCCGCTGCGCCTCTCCCGGATCCGCGGCAGGGCGCAGCCGCGCCGGAAATCGCCGATGCCAAATCACCGAGGACAAGCTGCTGCCGTCGTTTCTGCTACTGTAAACGTTTCGGATTCCAGCTTCAACGCTCGCAAGACAGCAGGCCGACCTCCCGGAGCCAGCGGCCCGGTCTAGTACCGTGACCGCCTGATTTCTACCCGATGACGCCCTCTATCCGTGTGTGCGCGTAGTCTTCACGACCGTACTCGAGGGAGGAAACTAGAAGCCGTTGCAAAACCCTTTTTAAGGTGTTGTCAGGGCACGGTCTTGACCG
>CAYVGN010000031.1:8399-14181 GCA_964451215.1 uncultured Acidobacteriota bacterium | reverse complement strand
GCGCTGGCCGGGGAACTTCAGAGGCTGGAGGGGCCGCGGGTGGACATTACCACTCTGAACGAGGCGCCGCTGCTGGTGGCCCACCGCGTCCTCCGCGAGGGCCGCCCCGTCTTCGTAGCCGACGAGGCCTGCCGGGTGGCGTTCGAAACTCGCGCCATTCTCGAGTATCTCGATTTCCAACCGGTGCTCGAGCGCTACGACCGGATCATGCTCAACCGGGCGCGGGAGGGCCGCCTTGGCACTTGACAGGCAGACGCTCGCTGCCCGTCTCGCGGCGCTCGACGAATACCTGCGCTTCCTGGGCGAGGTCGCACGCCTGGACCTGCCTTCCTTCACAGGCGAACCGCGGAATTACGCCTCGGCCGAGCGCTTCCTGCAGCTCGCCATCGAATGCGTGTTCGACATCGGTACCCATTGCATCGCGGCGCTCCGCTTGCCGCGCCCGGCACGCTACGCGGACATCCTCCCGGCCCTGGCCACCGCTGGCGTAATTACCCGTGAAACAGCCGACGAGCTCTCCAATCTGGCCGGGTTCCGCAACCTGCTCGTCCACGATTACGCGCAGATCGATCGGGAACGCGTCCATGGTTTTTTAGCCTCGCGGCTGGAGGGCTTTCGGCGTTTTGCCGCCGATATCGCGTGTTACCTCGCAACACCAGAAGGGAACCCGACGACAAGAAGGTAGCGCAGCGGCCCGGCGCGCGATCTCTCCGGCCGGAAACTCACCGACACCAGGCTTCGCGTCTGGGCCTATCGCTCCAGCGCCAGCATCATGGCGAACAGCACCGCGAAAACATACACCAGGACGGGGCACTGGCGAGGCCGCCCCGATACCAGCTTGGCAAAGGCGTAGGTGATGAAGCCGAGCGCAATTCCTGTGGCGATACTGAATGAAAGGGGAATCCCGATTAGGATCAAGAAGGCGGGGATGAACTCAGAAGGGTCCTGCCAGTCAATGTCCAGCGCCGTGCGCATCATCATGGATCCGACCACGATCAGCGCGGGGGCGATGGTGGGATAGCGAATGACCAGGGGCCCGCCGGAGGCGGCAGGGACCGGCACCCCGCCGCCGACCATCGAGACCAGGGGGCCGAAGAACATGGCGGCGAGGAACAAGGCGGCGGTGGCCAGGTTGGCCAGGCCGCTGCGGGCGCCGTCGGAGATGCCGGCGGCTGACTCGACGTAGTAGGTGATGGTGGTGGAGCCCAGGCAGGCGCCGGCGGCGCTCCCTGCGGCTCCGGCGAACAGCGCCCGCTCGGCACGCGGCACCCGGCCCTCCTTCATCAACCCCGCTTGCTGCGACAGGCCCACCAGCGTGCCCACCATGTCGAACAGCACCAGCAGAAAAAGGACGAAGATGGCCGTCCCCACCGCCCCGGCCGGGCGACTCAACAAGCCACCCAGGTCCAGGCGGAAGACCACCGGTGCCAGGCGAAGCTCGGCCGAAACGATTCCCCTGTAATGCACCAGCCCCAACCCCCAGGCGACCGCGGTGGAAATCAGGATGGCGGCTAGCAAGGCGCCCCGCACCTGCCGCACCAGCAGCGTGATCGCCACCAGCAGCCCGACCACGGTAACCAGGGTGGCCGGGTGCCGCAGGCTGCCCAACCGCACCAGCGTCCCCGGGTGTGACACCACCAGGTTCCCGTACTGCAGGCCGATGAAGGTGATGAACAGGCCGATGCCGCCGGCAATCCCTGCCTTCAGCGATGCCGGAACCGAATTGATGACGCGCTCGCGCAAACCTACCACCGTGAGCGCCAGGAAGATCACGTTGGCCGCGAAGGTGGCAGCCAGCGCCTGCTGCCAGGTCAACCCGAAGCCCAGCGGCGCGGCCGCGCACAGCGTGTAGACAAAGAAAAAATTCTCGCCCATGCCCGGCGCCAGCGCGATGGGGTAATTGGCCACCCAGGCCATCAACACGGTGGCCAGCGCCGAGGCCAGGCAAGTGCTGTAAAAAACCGCCCGCGCGTCCATCCCCGCCTGCGAGAGCAGCCCCGGCTGGACGAACAGGATGTAAGAGAGAGCCAGGAAGGTGCTGACCCCGCCCAGCAGCTCCCGGGCTGGTGTCGAGCCCCGCTCCTCAACCCCAAAACCAGACAACCGGACTTTCCACATATCTCTCGACAACAAACCGCGGAGATTGATTATCCATCCGCCGTCAATGTCTCGATGTTTCGCCGCACCGGCAGCGGGAACGTGCCAGCGGGCCATACGTTTGGAAAGCCCACCGGGATACCGATTGACGGCCGCTGAATGGGGGAATTAGACTGACTGGCTGGATCGGTCAGGTCGTTAAGGTCGGGATCCAGAACTGCGCAGTCTTCGTTTCTGCGCGGGAGACACAAGTCGGAGGTTCGCAGATGAACTCATCCCTACGCGCATTTATCCTCGCCCTGCTCTGCCTGGCGCTGCCCGGCGCGCTGGCGGCACAGACGGTCACCGGCACCCTCGATGGGCGCGTTGCGGACCAGGCGGGTGCGGTCATCCCCAGCGTGCAGGTAACGGCACGCAGCGTGCAAATGGGCATCACCCGCGAGACGCAAACCAACGAGGTGGGCTACTACCAGATGCCCTTCATGCCGCTGGGCCTGTACGAGGTGACCGCGCAGATGAAGGGCTTCACCACGGTCGTCCGCAAGAACATCGAGGTGTTCCTCAACAAGACCACGACCGTAGACATCATGCTGAAAGTCTCAGCGGTGCAGGAATCGGTCACGGTCACGGAGGTGGCCCCGCTGATTGACGTAGCCAGCGGGCAGATTCGCCGGTCAATCGAAGATACGCTGGTAGGGTCGTTGCCGAGCGCCGGCCGCAGCTTCCTTGGGTTTGTGACCCTGTTTCCGGGCTTTCAGACCAACCCCACCTCCGGCCAGAATAACTACACGCTGTCGAGCGGCAGTTCGGTTTCCTTCAACGGGACAGGCACCCGTGGCACGACCTTCCTGACCGACGGCGTCACCAACGACGACGGCTCGGAGAACCAGCACCGGCAGCCGGTCAACATCAGCACCATCAAGGAGATGCAGATCCTCACCGACAACTTCGCGCCGGAGTTCGGGCGGGGGTTCGGGGCCGTCGTTCTCATCCAGACCAAGTCCGGCACCAACACCATGCACGGGGAGGGCTACTGGTACACGCAGAACTCGGCGCTGAACGCGCGGAGCTTCTTCGCCAACGCCGCCGGCCACCGCCTCGACCCGGCGACCGGGCAGCCCATCATTGATCCGAAGACGGGGAAGCGGGTCCCCAACGTAGCCAAAGCGGTGAGCCAGGCGCATCGGATGGGAGCCACGCTGGGTGGGCCGGCCGCGAAGGACCGGCTCTTCTATTTCGGCTCCATTGAACGTTTCTGGGAGCCGGGGATGCTGTCCACCACCACTTACCTGCTGCTGCCCGAGTGGCGCAGCCCGCGGGTGGATCCCACGGTGCCGGACGCAGCGGCGCGGCGGGCCTGGGTGCAGAGCGTGATTGACCGCTTCCCGGCCAACCTGACGCCAAACAACCCCGCTGTCAGTCCCTACGCCTACACGGCGCCCCTGCCCCGTTCCAGCCACACCCACGACTACAGCGGGCGGGTGGACTGGCGAAAGTCCGACCGTGACCTTGTCTACGCCCGGTACCAGTTCAGCAACTTCTACTTCGGCCGGACCACGGAGTTCGTCAAGGGCGAGAACATGAAGCAGGACCACCGCTTCCAGTCCATTGGCATCACGCATACACATGTGTTCTCGCCAACCACCACCGGGGAATTCCGCTTCGGCTACGGGCGTCGCCGCATCCTGGTGGACTTCGTTAGCGGAGAAGACAGCCCCCCGATCATTCGTTGGACTTTCACCGGGTTTGCGCCGATCATCGGCAATGCCAGCTCCTATCCCCAGAAGCGCTACCAGAACGACTTCCAGTACGTGTACAACCTGAGCACACAGCTAGGATCAAAGCACACCCTGCGGCTCGGCGCCGACACCCGCCGCATCCAGCTCAATGACCGGGCCGAGAACTACAACCGCGGCTTCTGGCAGTTTGCCGCCTCGCCGCCGTATACCGCCATGGAGAACTTCCTGCGGGGCGTGACGACGAGTTTCACCAGGGGCTACGGGCCGGCTTATGTGGGGCTGCGGATCACCGAGCTGAACTTCTTCGGCCAGGACGAGTTCCGCGCTGCGCGCAACCTGACCTTCACGCTGGGCTTTCGCGCCGAGCGGGTGGGCGCGCCGGGCGAGGTGAACAAGCTCTACGACGCCGGCTACGGCACCGACAACTACTTCGAGCCGCGCTTCGGCTTCGCCTATTCCCCCAGCTTCTCCAGCGGCTTCCTCCGCAAGCTGACTGGCGGCGCGGGCAACACCGCTATCCGCGGCGGCTTCGGCCTGTTCCACGGGCGCATCTACCAGTCCATCTTCAGTCAGATCGGGGCCAGCACTCGGTTCAACCCGCCGCGAGCCGCCACGCTGGGCTGGAGCAACCCGGAGATGTCGGTGGCCGATCCGACCGGCGGCTTTGTCTTCACGCCCGGCCCCCCCACCGCCCAGGTCAGCCTGGCCAACGTGGATCCCGGCCTCCACATGCCCTACACCGAGCAGTGGAACCTGACCCTGGAGCGGCAACTGCCCTGGAACGCCGCCTTCCAGGCTTCCTACATCGGCAACCGCGGCATCGGTCTGATCTTCTACAACTGGAAAAACCGGGCGCAGTTCCCCTGGACCTCCACGCAGCCCACCACCTATAGGGGCGCCTCCATCTTCCCCGGTGTCACGTTCGACAAGATTGACCCCAACCTGTTCAACGTGAGCCCGGCGCCCGGCTACATTTCGCTCCAGCAGGGGAGGGCGGATGCGCGACGGCGCGATGGGCGCTACGGCCTGATCCTGGAGGTCAGCAACGGCACCTGGTCGTATTACAACGCGCTGCAGTTGGCCTATACCCAGCGCAGCAAGTGGGGCCTGAACCTGCAGGCCGGCTACACCTGGGGAAAGAATATTGACACCGGTTCGGAGGCCACTTCGGTGGGAACCGGCGACATCAATGCGGTGGTGAGCGAGACGCAGGGTTCGCGCAGCCTGCGCGGTCCCAGCCGCCTCAGCCAGCCGCACCGCTTCACCGTCAGCTACGTCTACGACTTGCCGGTCTTCAAGGGCCAGAAGGGGCCGGCAGGCTGGAACCCGTTGCTGGCTGGCCTCCTCGGGCGGGTGCTGGGTGGCTGGCAGATCTCCGGAAACACCACCTTTGGCTCCGGCAATCCCTTCACGGTGTTCCTCGGCTACGACCTGAACGGCGACGGCATCGGCGGCGACCGCCCGTTCCTGCTCGATCCCGGAATCCTCGGCAAGTCGGTGGACAACGGCCGGGTGAACCCCGCTTCTGGCAAGAAGTTCAGCCAGGAGCAGTTGCCCATCAGCGCCTTCTGGCCTACCGCCGCCATTGCCGACAGCAAGCAGTGGCCCTGGTACCCGGGCACTGGGATCGTGGGTAGCCTCGGCCGTAATACCTTCCGCGTCCACGGCCAGAACAACTGGGACTTTGCCCTTATCAAGAGCATCCGCCTTTACGGCGAGCGGCATCACCTGCAGTTCCGCGCCGAGATGTTCAACCTGATGAACCGGGTGCAGTTCGACATGCCGGCCTACGTTTCTATGATTGATCAGGGCGTGCCCGGCTGGCGGCTGCAGCCCCGCTTCGGCGAGATCACCGGCCAGCGCAACAGCCCGCGCTTCATGCAGATGTCGCTGCGCTACACCTTCTGAGTTTAGGGTTGGCGGCGGGTTTCAAGCCCGGTCATACC
>CAYVGN010000031.1:0-8299 GCA_964451215.1 uncultured Acidobacteriota bacterium | reverse complement strand
GTCAGGAAAGGCTGGCTGACTCCTTCCACCATTTCCCCCGGCACGCCTCCGCCCAGGGCCCCTGTGGCGCCTTTGCACGAGCTGCTGGCCGAGCTGGCGCGCGACCGGGAGGACCGTTGATCTACCTGGACACTTCCGTCGCGCTGGCGCACCTGCTGGCTGAAGACCAGCGTCCCCCGGACTCGCTGTGGGCGCAGCCACTGGTCTCCAGCCGTCTGCTGGAGTACGAGCTTTGGACCCGAATCCATGCGCGCGGGCTGGCGCGGTCCCATGGCGAATTCCTCCGGCTGTTGCTGGCGCGTGTAGGGCTGATCGAGCTGGCCCCGCCGGTTCTGGCTCGGGCTCTTGAGCCGTTCCCGACGCCGGTCCGCGCCCTCGACGCTTTGCACCTGGCCTCGATGGACTTCCTTATCCGGCAGCGACAGAGAGTTGCGCTTGCCAGCTACGACACACGGTTGCTCGCCGCCGCCCGCCGCCTTGGCATCCCGCTTTCCGAGCTGGTCTGATTGACAGCCCGCGGTCGGGGATCCGCCTGCCAACCCGGGAGCCTATTTCTCACCTTGCTTCTTGGCGCGGTGGAGGAGTTCGTCCACGCGGGAGGTGGCTTCAAAGCTGCGATCGAGTTCGAAGGTGAGATCGGGCGTGAAGCGTAGCTGGAGTTCACCGGCCAGTTGGTGGCGGAGGTAGTGCCGCGCCGCCTCCAGGGCCATCAGGCTGCGCTGCTGCTCCTCCTCCCTTCCCAGCACGCTCACCAAAACGTGGGCATGACGCAGATCCGGGGAAAGGCGCACCTCGGTCACCGAGGCCAGGCCCACGCGGGGGTCGGCCATGCGGTTGACGATCTGCGCCAACTGGATGCGGATTTCATGGGCCAGTCGCCCGGAGCGATGGGACTGCCTCATTGTGCATTGTGGATTGCGGATTTGAGATTGCGGATTTCCGCGCTCCGCGTTCCGGAATCCGCAATCACAGGATCTCGATGGTGGTGTTGACCAGGTCGCCGCCCAGCAGGTACTCGCTTTCCGCGCGGGCGCCGTCCAGCACCTGGCGGAGGTTGGCCTCGCTGCTGGAAATGGAAGCGACGGCGAGGACGGCGCGCTGCCACAGGTCCTGGTGGTCCACCTCGGCCACCGCCACGTTGAACTTGCCGCGCAGCCGGTCCCTTACCCGCTGCAGCACCATGCGCTTCTGCTTTAGCGAATGCACCCCGGGCAGGTGGATTTCCAGGGTGAGCACGCCTATAGTCACGGACGCAGCGGCGGGCTTCCGCCCGCCCTCCTCGCCGGCGACCGCAAGGTCGCCGCCAGCTTAGCAAAACCAAAGGGAGCGGCCCGGCAAAGCCGCACCCTACATCAGGCCGGCACTTCGGCGGTAACCTTCTCCGTCACGAAGGCCTCCATGGCGTCGCCCTGCTTGATGTCGGAGAAGTTCTCCAGCCCGACGCCACACTCGAAGCCGGCCCTGACCTCGGTGACGTCGTCCTTGAAGCGGCGGAGCGAGGCGACCCTGCCCGTGTACACCACCACGTTGTCGCGCAGCAGGCGCACCTGGGCGTCGCGTGTCAGCCGGCCCTCGGCCACGTAGCAGCCGGCCACCGTGCCGACCCTGGGGATGCGGAAGGTCTCCCGGACTTCGGCGCGGCCCAGCGCCACCTCGCGGATGGTGGGCTCCAGCAACCCGGCCATCGCCTTCTTCATCTCGTCCATCAGCTCGTAGATGACCGTGTGCAGGCGGATGTCCACCTTCTCCTGCTCAGCCGTCTCCTGCGCCTTGCGCTCCGGTCGCACGCTGAAGCCGATGATGATGGCCTCGGAGGCGGTGGCCAGCAGGACGTCGGACTCGGTGATGGCGCCCACGCCGCTGTGGATGATCTTTACCTTCACCTTGTCGGTGGACAGCTTGCTCAAGGTGTCGGAGAGCACCTCGGCCGAGCCCTGCACGTCGGCCTTCAGGATGATGTTGAGTTCCTTAACTGTGCCGGTCTGCAGTTGCTCGTGCAGCCTGTCCAGGCTGAGGCGGGCGGTGCGGGCCAGGGCCGCCTCGCGGGCCTTCTGCCCGCGGTACAGGGCGGTCTGCTTGGCCTTGAGCAGGTCGGTGACGACCTGGAACTGATCGCCCGCTTGTGGCACGCTGCCCAGCCCCAGCACCTGCACGGGCGTGGAGGGCGCCGCCAGCGGGATGGAGTACCCGCGGTCATCCAGCAGCGCCCGCACCTTGCCGAAAACCGGGCCGCAGATGAAGGAGTCGCCCACGCGCAGCCCGCCGTTCTGCACCAGCACCGTGGCCACCGGGCCACGGCCCTTGTCCAGTTCGGCTTCCAGCACCGTGCCCATCGCCAGCCGGTTGGGGTTGGCCTTCAGCTCCAGCAGGTCGGCCACCAGCAGAATCATCTCCAGCAGCAGGTCCAGGTTCTTTTTCTGCTTGGCCGAAACCTCCACGGTCACCGTCTGGCCGCCCCACTCCTCGGGCATCAGCCCACGGTCGGCCAGTTGCCGCTTGACGCGCTCCGGTTGGGCGTCGGGCTTGTCAACCTTGTTGATGGCCACGACGATGGGGACGTTGGCGGCGCGGGCGTGGTCAATGGCTTCCAGCGTCTGCGGCATGACGCCGTCGTCGGCGGCCACCACCAGCACCACGATGTCGGTCACCTTCGCCCCGCGGGCCCGCATCCGCGTGAACGCCTCGTGGCCTGGCGTATCGATGAAGGTGATCCTGCGGCCGTTGATTGCCACCTGGTAGGCGCCGATGTGCTGGGTGATGCCGCCGGCCTCCTGCTCGGTCACCCGCGTCTCGCGGATGGCGTCCAGCAGCGAGGTCTTCCCGTGGTCCACGTGACCCATGATGGTGACCACCGGGGCGCGCTGCAGCAACGCCCCTTCTTCCTCCAGCGGCTCCAGCCTGGCGGCCTCGATGGTTTCCTCTTCGAAGCTAACCACGCGCGCCTCCGCCCCGAAGTCGCGGCTGGTATCAGTGGCCACCCGCACGTCCAGCGCCTGATTGATGGTGGCGAAGACACCGCGGCTGATCAAGCGCTGCATCAGGTCCTTGGCCTTGATCTGCAGCTTCTCGGCCAGATCCTTTACCGTGATGCCCTCGGTGATGGTGATGTCGCGATCCATCGGCCGGGGAGTGAAGACGACCGGCGCGACCCGCGGCGGGCCGGCGCGCAGAGGTTGTTCCCGGTCGCGTACCGGCATGGCCACCCGGGCAGCGGGACGTTGCCGCTCGCCTGCCGGCGGTGGCGCCACGGCGGCGGCGCCGGCGGGGCGGGCTCGCGTGGGGTGCATCGGACGGCGACCTGGCGGGGCCGGAGCGCCACCCGGGTAAATAGGCGCCACACGGGCCGGGCGTCCGGGCCGCGGAGCAGCCCCAGGAACGGCCGGCGACGGCGGCCGGCCGGGACGCAGCGGAGCGCCGGGGCGCGGCTGGTAGATTGGCTGCCCAGGAGCCAGCGCCCGCGGCTGGACCGGGCGCGGCGGGGAAACTTTCGGCGCGGGCGGCGTGACCTGAGGCGGCAGGCCACCCTGCCGGCTCACTGGCCCGGGTACACCAGGGCGCGGCACCACTAGCGGGCCCTGCACCCGGAAGCGCCGTGGCGCTTCCGCCGGGACGGGCGGCGCAGGCGGTTGCACTTCGGGATGCCGTTCAACCGGAGCGGCGAGCGGAACCTGCACTTGGACCGCTGCTGCCGGAACTGCCGGCGTCGCCGCCACAGGACGCACCACAGCCGGCGGAGAAACCTCCACCGGGGCCGCCCGTGCCGCTAGCACCGGCTCGGGGGCCCTCGGCGGCTCCACTGGCGGAGCGGCCGGTAGCGGGGGAGAACCCGGTGTTACATGGCGAACGGGGGGCCGCAGGACGGCGCGCTTCCCCGGCTCCAACGGTTGGGGCCGCCGGGCTGGCGGCGGTGCGCCTGCGGGCACACCCAGAGACACTCGCGGAATCGCGGCCGACGGGAGCACCTGGGGGCCGCCGGGCGGAGCAGCAGCCGGCCTGGGAGCCTCCTCCACGGCGCGCTCGGCGGCTGGCGGCGCCGGCGCGGCCGCAGCCTCCGCTGGCCTCGGTTCCTCCACGGCCAGGCCGCCGCGGACTTCCTCCGGCGCTGGCACGGCATACTGGTCCGGCGCCAAGTGCCGGCGCACCTTGTCCGCGATGTCCGGCTCAATTGAACTCGAGTGCGAACGCTTGTCGGTGATCCCCAATTCCACCAGGTAGTCGAGGATCGCCTTCGCTTTCACCTCCAGTTCTCTGGCCAGTTCGTTAATGCGCATGTAAACGGATTTCCTCCCTGCCGGGCGGGTTTGAAACCCCGCCCCTACAACGTTATTCGCTCATGGTTGAACCTCGCCTTCGCCCGTCGTTGTGAGCGTTTGTTCCGACTTGGTTTCCTGCTGCGCTTCCTCGGCTGCCGCTTCCGGGGTTGAACCCACCGTGGAGGGGGGCGCCCTTTCGGCCTCCACCTCTCGCTGGACCAGGGCCTCGGCTTCCAAGCTGGACCGGCTGTCTACGGTGGCGGGTCGGACTGCTTCTTCGGGGGGCAGTTCGCGGGGCGTGCCCTCCTCCGCCGGACCGGACTCGGGGGCCGTCTGCTCGGCAACGAACTCCCCCTCCGGACGCCCGGCGAGTTCGGGGGCCTCAGCCTCGGCGCCTGGTCCCGCCGCTTCCGCCGTCAACAGCGCCTCGTCCAGTTCGGCGGCCTCGGCTTCCCCACCTTCAACTACTGCACCCTCGCCCCCGGTTTCCGTGCCCTCCCAATAATTCTGCACGGCAGTGCGGATTTTTTCCACCATCTTGGGCCCGATGCCCGGGATCTCCTGGAGCTGCTCGGGCGTCATGGCGCTCAGGCGCTCGATGGTGGGGATGTCATGCTGCGCCAGCTTCTCGCGTAGCTTCTCGCTGAGCGCGGTCAGTTGCGAGATCGGGGTGCCAGCGCTGACTAGCTGGCCCATTTGCCACTCCACTTCCTGCCGCTTTTCCTCCTCGCTCTTGATGTCGATGCGCCAGCCCATCAGCTTGGAGGCCAGGCGTACGTTCTGGCCTTTCTTACCGATGGCCAGGGAGAGCTGGCTGTCGTCCACGATCACTTCCAGGTGTTTCTCGGCGGGGTCGAGCACCGCCACCCGGCTGATCTTGGCCGGAGAGAGGGAGTTGGTGGCCAAGGCCACCGGGTCCTCGGAGTGCTCGATGATGTCGATCTTCTCGCCGCGCAGTTCGCGGCGGATGGATTCCACCCGCATCCCCTTCATGCCCACGCAGGCGCCCACGGCGTCCACGTCGCGGTCGCGGCTGAGCACCGCGATCTTGGTGCGCTCGCCCGCCTCGCGCGCGCAGGCCTTGATCACCACCGTGGAGTCGTAGATCTCCGGCACCTCCTGCTCGAACAGGCGCACCACCAGGTCGGGCGTGGCCCGCGAGACGATCACCTGCGGGCCCTTGGAGGCTTTCTCGACCTTGACGATGACGGTGCGCAGGCGGTCGCCCACTGAGAACTGCTCCAGCCGGGATTGCTCGCGGCGTGGCAGCCGCGCCTCGGTCTTGCCGATGTCCACGATCAGGTCTGGCCCCTCCACGCGCTTTACCGTGCAGTTCACGACCTCGCCCACGCGCCCGCTGTACTCCTTGTAGACCGTGTCGCGCTCGGCCTCCCGCACCTTCTGGAAGATCATCTGCTTAGCGGTCTGCGCGGCGATCCGGCCCAGCACGTCGGTCGGCTTCCTGATCCGCACTTCCCCGTCCACTTGCGCGTTGGGGTCCAGCGCGCGCGCCTCCTCCAAGGAGATCTCCTTCTGGGGGTTGGCCACGCTCTCCACCACCTTCTTGATCGCGAACACCTCCACCTGGCCCGTCTCGCGGTTGAACTCTGCCTTGAGGTCTTCTCCGGACTTGTAGTATTTGCGGGTGGCCACAAGAATGGCGTCTTCTACCGCGCTGACGATAATCTGCGGGTCTATGCCCTTCTCGCGGCTCAACTGGTCAATCGTCTGGTACAGTATGGATGCCATAACTCTCAGGCTTCCGGTTCCAGGTCTCAGCCTCGGGTCCCCTTTCCTGAAGCCCGGCTCCTGTAACCTGATCTATCCTTTCCACTCGAATACCAGGTTGGCGCGCTCGACGTGGTCGTAGGGAACGAAAGCCGCCTGACCCCGGTCCAGGGTCAGCTTCACCGCGTCGTTCTGGAACCCTTCCAGTCGCCCGACCAGCAGCCTCTGGCCCTCCACCGGCTGCTTCAAGATCAAGCGGACCTTCTTGCCGGCGAAGCGCTCGAAGTCGGCCCGGCAGCGGAGCCTCCGCTGCACGCCGGGCGAGGAGACCTCCAGCGTGTAGCTGGACGGGACCGGGTCCTCCACGTCCAGGATGGCGCCCACCTGGTTGCTGATGGTGGCGCAGTCTTCGTGGGTTACGCCGCCGGGCTTGTCAATGAAGATGCGCAGCAGGCTGCCGCCGCCCTTGCCGCGAAACTCCACATCCACAACCTCCATGCCTTCGGAGGCGGCTACTCGCTCGGCGATCTGGCGTACTCGTTCGACCAAGGTCTCGCCTGCCATTCCGCGACTGCCCTCGACACAACAGCGGCTTTCTGCCGCAATCCGGCTGGCGGCCCGGACAATGTAGTGCCCGGGTCGCCGCAGCCCGCCGCGGCGGGCCGGGCACAGCCGCAGCCGCAGCCGCAACCTGCAACTCGCCCGCATAACAAAAAAGTGGGCTCGCGCCCACTCTACGCTCCGGCCCGCCGTTCGGGTCTACAACAGAAGGTTACCCGAACCAGCCCCAAAAATCAACCGCAGCTCCCAGCCTTCCCGGCTTCGAGGCGGGGGATGTGCTTCTCCGGGATCAAGCCGATTTCCCGTCACCTTCCTCCGTTGATACAATTCCCGCGATGCAAGCTGCCATTGCCGCGGCGCGGCGCCTGGCGTGCTACGCCTCCCGGTTCCCCGGCCGGCGCATCGCCGTCCTGGGTGACTTCATGCTCGACGAGTTCATCTGGGGGCGGGTATCCCGTGTGTCGCCCGAAGCCCCTGTGCCGGTGGTGGAAGTGACCGGGCAATCCGCGTCGCCGGGCGGGGCGGGCAACGTGGCGGCCAACATACTGGCGCTGGGTGGTCAGCCCGTCCCATTCGGGGTGCTCGGCAAGGACCGCTGGGGCAGGGAATTGCGCGACCTGTTGCGGAAGAAGGACGTGCCTACCGGCGGGCTGCTCTGCCAACCCGGGCGCCAGACCACCGTCAAGACGCGCATCATCGAGACTTCTCGCAGGCACCAGGTGGTCCGCGCCGACCGGGAAACGCGTGACCCTGCTAGCCCGGCGCTGTTGCGGCGCCTGGCGCGCCACCTGCTGGCCGAAGCCCGCCGCTTTGACGCCGCCGTCGTCTCCGACTACGACAAGGGTACCGTTACGCCGGAGTTGTTGGCAGAGGTGCTGCCCGCGCTGGAAAAGGCCGGGGTCCCGGTGTTCCTCGATCCGCGCACCCGGCATGCCGAAAGCTACCGGCCCATCACCGTCCTCACGCCCAACGAGCGCGAGGCCGGAGAGATCGCTGGAGTGGAGATGGGCGGCGAGGCGGCCCTATGGGAGGCGGGGCGGCGGCTGCTGGAGATGCTAGGCTGCCCCTACGTGCTGATCACGCGGGGCCAGCGCGGGATGGCGCTGTTCGAGCGCCAGGGCCAAGTGCGAAGCATCCCGGCGATGGCCCAGGAGGTGTACGACGTGACCGGCGCCGGCGATACGGTGATCGCCGCGCTGGCGCTGGCCTACGCGGCGGGCGCCAGCATGTTCGAAGCGGCCCTGATCGCCAACTGCGCTGCTGGGCGCGCCGTCGCCCATGTGGGCACCGCCGCTCCCACGGCCACCGAGTTGTGCGCGGCGCTGCTGGACGGCGCGCGCCGCACACCCAACTACGTGGCCTGGCAAACCCGCTCCAAGTCCCCAACCCCGGGCCCCACCGGCCGCTTCAGGCGCTTTAAGAAGGGATTGGACTAAGGGCGTGCCACAGGCCGCCTGGCGGGGACAAACTGCAGCGCACGTCCGGCGGATCAGCCGCGGGCCCCGTTGGACATGGAGGCCAAGAACTCGCCGTTGGAGCGGGTGCGCGCCATCTTGTCGAGCAGCAGCTCCATTGCCTCCACCGGCGACAGCGGGCTGAGCACCTTGCGCAGCACCCAGACCCGGTTCAGCTCTTCGCGGGCCAGCAGCAATTCCTCCTTGCGGGTGCCGCTCTTGTTGATGTCAATGGCCGGGAAGACGCGCTTGTCCACCAGCTTGCGGTCCAGGTGCACCTCCATGTTGCCGGTGCCCTTGAAC
>CAYVGN010000030.1:10693-14207 GCA_964451215.1 uncultured Acidobacteriota bacterium | reverse complement strand
TAGAAGGCAGCAGTCAATCTGTTGCTCTCGATGCCCAGCCCATCCGTCAGCCAAACCGAGATGATCCCTGAGTACAAACGAACACCGTAGATCTGTAAGGTCTCGCTGATCGTGCCACTGGCTTGTCCAGAAGTCAGGCCAGTTGCCTTCTTCATCCATCCCGTGATTGCGCCGCTATACATGTCGAAGTTTATCTTGGCCTCCGGGGAGGATAGTGAGCGGCTAGGGTCCACGAAATCAAACGTGATGGGAAGGTAGGAGAACGGGGAGGAGTATCGCACGGGGCCTGCGCGGAAATTTGAGATGGTGGGTCTCTGGCCCACCACCATGGTTACGCCGGGCTGGCTGCTGGCACTCCCAATGGTGAGCACGACAGGCACGGTGGCGCCCGGGCTGATCCCGCTCGGCAGGCGCGCGTTCACCTGCAACAGGCCAGCGAAGCCCGGCGCCGACCCGGCAAAAAGAATCTCCGCGGTTGCACCCCCGATGGTGAGGGAAACAGGAGCCAGCGGTGTGGGGTAAGGAGGCTCGGAAAGCTTCCCGTCAACCCCGGCAGGGACCGTCTGCCCTTCTCCGGTGGCGTAGAGAACCACGATCGAACTTGGCTCAGCGGGATTGGAAACCGAATTGACGCTGCCGTCCGCATGGATGAAGACACCGGGGCCCTTCCCACCGGAAATTACAAAGATGCCCGGGGCCGACGCGGCGACCGGGACCGTCACAATGTTCGAAAGCTTATCCTTGTATCGGACCTGCACCTGCGTGCTCGTTTTCCCGGCCACCGAGTAAGGGACTTGTACGTTGATCTGGTCGCTGCGTACAAAGAACAGCGGTGCCGGGATGCCATCGAACAGCACCTGGGTTTCACCCGCCAGGGTGCCCAGGCGGCCGGAGCCGTCGAGCGTCCCATAGGTCCCCACCAGTGGACCTACCTCCGAGCCGAAAATGGAGACAATCTCGCCGGGCGCAACTGCACCGCCCAAGTAGCTGGCGGCATGCACCACACCGCCGTCAGAGATGCGGACCACTATGGTGAAGTCAATCTTCAGCACGAAGGCATCAGTGCTGCCGCCGTAGGTGCCCTGTACGGCGCCCGCCACGGGGAAGTCGGAAGAGTTTGTATCCCCCACCAGGTAGGCGTTCCCGGAAGCATCCACGGCGATGCCGGTAGCGTTGTCGCTGGAACCGCTACCGCCAAGATAAGAGGAAAACAGCAGCGCGCTCCCGCTCGCGTTCAGCCTCGTGACAAAGGCGTCGGAGGAAGTCTTTATCTTGGCCTGGATGGCCACAGCCACCGGAAAGTCGGTGGAACTGGTTTGCCCGCCTATGTAGGCTTCTCCGTTGCGGTCCACGGCAATTGCCCGGGCGTAGTCGCTGCCGCTGCCGCCGAGATAGGTGGAATAGGCCA
This sequence comes from uncultured Acidobacteriota bacterium, assembly GCA_964451215.1. GTDB lineage: Bacteria > Acidobacteriota > Terriglobia > JAJPHL01 > JAPKYU01 > CAYVGN01. The sequence continues at coordinate 12,799 of CAYVGN010000030.1, read as the reverse complement.
GGGCGGCCCCCACCGGGTTCAGCTTGGTGACAAACCCGTCTGCAGAACCACCGAGCTTGCCCTGAAAGACGCCCGAGGTGACCGGGAAATTCGTCGAATACGTGGTCCCCGTAATGTAGACATTGCCCGTCCGATCCGCGGCGATCGCGTCGCCCGACTCCGAGCCGCTGCCACCCAGCAGGGTCGAATAAACCAAGCTCGTCCCCGTGCTGTTCAGCTTCGTCACAAAAGCGTCTGATGAACCCGCCAGGGTTGTCTGCAGGGCGCCGGCAGTAGTGGGGAAGTTGGCCGAAGACGTCTCGCCAGTCAGGTAGGCGTTCCCGGAGTCGTCCAGGGCAATCCCTTTGCCGGAATCGCCGCTGCTACCCCCCAGGTAGGTAGAGTAGAGCAGCGCTGAGCCGGCAGCGTTCAGCCTGGTTACAAAGACGTCGGTGCCCCCGCTGTAGGTCGTTTGCCGGGCTCCCGTCGAGGTGGGGAAATTCGAGGAGCCGGTCTGCCCAACTACGTGAGCATTTCCCGTAGCGTCCACCGCAATGCCATAGCCCAGGTCAATACTGCTACCTCCGAGGTAGGTGGAATAGGCCAGAGCGCCGGTGGTCCCGCTCAGCTTCACCACAAAAGCGTCGCCGATGCCCCCAAAGCTGGTCTTGTAAGCGCCCGCCGTGGTGGGGAAGCCAATCGAGTCGGTCCTTCCCGTCACATAGATGTTGCCGGAGGAGTCCAGGGTAATGGCATACCCGTAGTCGCTGCCGCTGCCTCCGAGGTAGGTAGAGTAGAGTAGGGCGGTTCCGGCGGCATTCAGCTTGCTTACAAACACGTCATTGCTGCCGGCGAGCGCCGACTGCGGGGCGCCCGTCCTGGTCGGGAAGTTGCTCGACCTGGTCGTGCCGGTCACATACGCGTTTCCAGAAGCGTCCACGACGATGGCGTTCCCCTCGTCACTGGAGCTGCCGCCAAGAAATGTGGAGTAGACCAGCAGCGGATCGATTGTCAGGGCCCGGCTGCTGTCGTACCTGGCGATCTGGAAGCCGACGCTGTGCCTGCCCTTTAGCACGTAACGGCCGTCAATGGCCTGGCGAACACCGTCCACCTCCTGGTAGACCAGCGGTTTCTGCTGACGGATCTCCCCAGCAGCCGTGCGTAGAACAAGGTCGCCGGAGGAATCCACGCGGATGGATTCGGCGCCCTGAAACGCAAGCTGAATAAGCCCGGGATCAGCGCCTGCCGCAACCACAAAGTCGTACTCCAGCCGGCGCTGGTTTCCGTAATAGACCAGATCAACCCCGGGATACACGCGCCGATACCGCACCCTGGCGAAACTCGGAACGTTCAGACGCCACCGGGCCGGGTCCGGCCCGATGTAGTAGTTGCTCTTGCCGGGCAACGGATCCAGGGCTTCGGCTGCCGCCGTGGGATTCCCACCCGCCAGGCGCATGTGCAGCACCGCGGGCTTCGGCCACGCATGGCGAGCGGCTGTGCTGGGCCGGCCAGTGGCGCTGTCCGGGCCTGGCGCTTCGCGGACAAACACCGCTTCGGTGGGGGTCAGGTACAGGGTGAAACCTCTGCCGCGGGTCAAGAAATCCACCCCGCGCGTGATCTGTCCAGCATTCGCCTCAAAGCCGAGTGCAAGGCTGCCATAAACCTCGTTCAGGCGTGCTGGAACCCCCGGACCATGCTGGGCCATCGTCGCGCGGGAATCGAACCAGGCAGCCTCGCCCGCACCCGAGCTGTCGGCGAAGTGGGACAGCCCAAGGATCAGGACCACGGTGATTGTGCGTGCAGGAAGAGTACGAAAGGTTTTCATGAGGCCTCTCGGTGTTAGTTACCTGTGCAAAGAAGGCCATGTACCGGCGGGGGCTTCTGACACCAAGCGCCTATCATAGACTGGGCCCGATAGCCTGGCAACGTTTGTGAATCGCCGGGGAACAACAAGGCAGGTCCGCTCCTTCGTGCCCATGGTCAAGGGCCGGGGCCGGCCCTAGGTCAGTACCACGCGCAGAGCAGGCGGAGGCCGCAGAGAATCAACCTTCCAACACCTTCCGGTAGTAGGCCTCGTATTGCGGGATGATCAGCGTGGAGCAGAAGCGGGTTTCGGCGGTGCGGCGG
>CAYVGN010000030.1:8997-10683 GCA_964451215.1 uncultured Acidobacteriota bacterium | reverse complement strand
GTCATCCGCTACCAGCCGCTTCCTCTGCCGCCCCGCCGCCGGCTGCCGTGACCGGGCCAGCGTCCGCGCCGCTTACCGCTCCAGCACTTCGCGGTAGTACTGCTCGTAGTCGGGAATGATCTTGGTGGAGCAGAAGCGGGTTTCGGCGGTGCGGCGGGCGGCGGCGGCCATGCGCCGGCGGAGTTCCGCGTCCCGGAGAAGCCGCAGGGCGTGCCCGGCCATCGTCTCCACGTCGCCCACTCTCGCGAGGTAGCCATCCACGCCGTCGGTGATGACCTCCGGCACGCCGCCCACCCGCGTGGCGATGGGGACGGCTCCGCAGGCCATGGCCTCCAGCGCCGCCAGCCCGAACGACTCGGCCTGGCTGGGCAGCAGCAGGAGGTCGCACAGCGGCAGCAGGCGGTAGACGTTGTCGGTCTTGCCCAGGAACAGCACGTCGCGCTCCACGCCGTGCTTGCGGGCCACGTACTCGGCGTTGCCGTGCTCCGGCCCGTCGCCGATCATCAGCAGCCGCGAGGGCACCTGCCGCCGCACCTGCGCGAAGATCTCCACCACGTCGGTCACCCGCTTGACGGCCCGAAAGTTCGACAGGTGCACCAGCAGCGGCTGGCCCTCCGGAGCGAACACGGCCCGGGCGTTCTCATCACGTTCCGGGCGGTAGATGTCGCAGTTGACGAAGTTGTAGATGACCGCAACGTCGCGCTCGATCTCGAACTCGCGGCAGGTCGTCTCGCGCAGGTTGTTGCTGATGGCCGTCACCCCGTCGCTCTGCTCGATGGCGAAGCGGGTAATCGGCAGGTAGGAGTGATCGCTGCCGACCAGGGTGATGTCGGTGCCGTGCAAGGTGGTGACGAAGGGCAGGCGCCGGGGCCCCCCTCCGGTGCCCAGCATGGCTCGGGCCAGGTAAGCGCTGACCGAATGGGGGATGGCGTAGTGCACGTGCAGCAGGTCCAGCCCCTCGGAAACCGCCACCTCGGCCATCCGCGTGGCCAGCGCCAGCGTGTACGGCGGGTACTCGAACAGCGGGTAGGTGGTGACTTCCACCTCGTGGTACTTGGTATTGCCGGCGATGATTGGCGAGAGGGAAACGTCCAGGCGGATGGGCCGCGCGTAGGAGATGAAGTGCACCTGGTGCCCGCGCGCCGCCAGCTCCATGCCCAGCTCCGCGGCCACCACGCCGCTGCCGCCGTACGTCGGATAGCAAGTAATCCCGATCCTCATGCCCTTCGAGTGTAGTACGATTCAGCAGGCGATTGATTCATTGACGATTGAACCATTGACGGCCAGGGAGCGGAAGCGGGTTCAATTGTCAATGGTTCAATGATTCAACCGTCAATCCCGAACACGACGCGGCCCATTTCCCGAGAGGGTCGTTTGCCGCAGCGGCCGGGGTTCAGGCAAGGGAGAGATGAGCTGGAAACCGAGCGGGGCCATCACCGACGTGGAAGGCGTGACGGTCGGCCACTTCACCGAGCCCCGGCGTCCCACCGGCTGCACCGTGGTGCTGGTGGAAGAGGGCGCGGTGGCCGGGGTGGACGTGCGCGGCGGTGCTCCCGGCACCCGCGAGACTGACCTGCTTGACCCGGTCAACACCGTCTCCGGCGTCAACGCCGTCGTGCTTTCCGGCGGCAGCGCTTTCGGCCTGGCCGCAGCCGACGGCGTCATGCGCTACCTGGAGGAGAAGGG
>CAYVGN010000030.1:0-8987 GCA_964451215.1 uncultured Acidobacteriota bacterium | reverse complement strand
GGCGTGGGGTATCCGGCCGGGCCCGCGCGCGTCCCGATTGTTTCGGCCGCCATCCTGTTTGACCTGGCCGTCGGCGACCCGACCATCCGCCCCACGGCCGAATCCGGCTACCAGGCCTGCGTGGCCGCTGGCGAGGGAAGGAAAAGGTCGGAGCAGGGTAATGTGGGCGCCGGGGCCGGCGCCACCGTCGGCAAGCTGCTGGGCCGGCAGCGCGCCATGAAGGGCGGGCTGGGAACCGCCAGCCTGCGCCTGCCGACTGGGCTGGTGGTGGGGGCGCTGGTGGCCGTCAACGCCGTCGGCGATATCCGCGATCCGCGCAGCGGCAAGCTGCTGGCCGGCGCCAGAACCGAGCGCGGCGACCGGCTGGCGGACGTGGTCGCGCTGCTGCGCAAGGGCGAGTTGGCTGCCTTCCGAGAGGCGCTGGGCACAGAGAACAGTACCATCGGCGTGGTGGCTACCAACGCCGCCCTGAGCAAGATGGAAGCAACCAAGGTGGCGCAGATGGCGCACGACGGGCTGGCCCGCGCCATCCAGCCGGTGCACCTGCCCTCCGACGGCGATACCATCTTCGCCCTGGCGACGGGCAAGTGGAAGCGGCGCGCAGCGGCTCTGCCTGCCGGCCCGGCGCTGCACGGCATGGTTGGCGCGCTGGCCGCGGAGGCGGTGGCGGCGGCTGTCGTCTCCGCCATCCTCCACGCTAAGGGCATCCCGGGCTACCCGGCTTATTCCGAGCTGCGCATGGCATGAATTGCACCGGCGCCGACCCATCCCGGCCGGGCAACCCATGAGAGTAGAGGGTACATACCAGGTCCCCGCACCTCCCGAGCGCGTCTGGCAGATTCTGCTCGACCCCGCCTTCATCCGCCAGGCCATCCCCGGCTGTGAGCAACTGGTCCAGGAAGGCGACGGCATTTACCGCATCAGCATGCGGGCCAGCCTGGGGCCGGTGAAGAGCAGCTTCACCGGCCAGGTGCGCCTGGACGACCTACGCCCGCACCACCACTACTGCATGCTGACTAGTGCGCAGGGCCCGGCGGGCTTCGTGAACGGCTCTGCTGCCATTGATCTGGCGCCGAAGGACGGCGGCACCGAGGTACGCTACAGCGGCGACGTGCAGGTGGGAGGGATGCTGGCGGCGGTTGGCAGCCGCATGGTGGAAGCTGCCTTCCGCAAGTCGGTGAACGATTTCTTCACTGCCGTCACCAACCAGGCCCGCTCCTGACCGCGGGCCAGCCAGCCCCACCCACCGCCTCTGCCAGCGACTGGCCGTTGCTTCGCGCATCAATCACTGGGGCGTCAACCCCGGCCGAACCGGGCGGTACTATGTCTTGGTTGCCGGGCGCAAGTCGGCGACAACTGGCAACTCGAACAGGTGGGCACGAAGCAACCTGGTGGAGAAGAGCAGCACTTCGAGGCTCTCGATTTCGCCCGTATCCGGATTAGACGTGCAACTACATCATTTCCACGCCAGGCTGTGCCTGGAAATTACATTTGCTGGGGAGTTCCTCAGTGGCGCCAGTCCTGCGGCGCACGGAAATTGCGGCCGTGCTTCCCGGGCTTGCCGCCGGCCAATCCGTAGGGCGCGTCTCCCCCAAATGGCGTGGGCTTTGATGGCGCCCGCATCTGGGTGACGAGCTTGGGCAGCAACGCCGTATCAAAGCTCTGAGTGGGACGAACAGAGACGTTCGGATGATTGCAAGCCACACTCGTCTGGCTTACACTGACGCTTATGAAAAGGCCCCTGTTTTTCTGGGGCGTCGTCGTGGCAGCGGCCGCCATGCTGGGGCTGTCCGCGTATGCCGTGGTGATGATTGTGCGCTACGGCGTCTCTCAGGATTTTGGGTGGAAGGCGGCTCAGCGGGCCAGCGCCTGGTACGTGACCGAGGTGGCTGCGCGCGGCGCCGCTGCCGGAAAGCTGGAGCCGGGCGATGTTGTCCTGGCCGTTAACGGCGACGAACGCGTCGCTCGCGTCGGCCCGTTCCTCAAGCTGCGCGCCGAACCTCCCAAAGAGTTCTACGCGGTGCGAGTGGGCCGCGGCTCTGTCGAGCCCAGTTTCCAGCTCGCCGCCCCGCGTTCTGGTAACTTCCGATCACTGCCAACGGTCCTTTCATTGCTGCTGGCCACTGTTGTCTTCTACGCGGTTGGCACCGTGGTCGGGCTGCAGCGCCCGCGGGACCACTTGCCGCGGCTGCTCGTGTTTTCCAGCTTCTCGACCGCACTCGTGTTGTTGAGTTTTGCCATCGCTCCCATCAGCGGCTTCTTCCGCGGCTTCGAGCGGTACCCGCACTTCGCGACGGGTCTCGTTGCACCCCTCCACTTACCCATCAGCTACCACTTTCTCTATCGCTTCACGTCGGGCAACCGGCCACAGCGGTTCTGGACGTTGCTGGGGCAGCTGTTGTGGGTCTGGGGCATCGTGGCTTGCCTGGCAGGCAACATCGTGCGACTGGTCAGAATGGCCGAGTTTCCGCACGCTATGGGGCTGGTTTTCGCGCATCAGCACTTCTTCGCTGCCTTGTTCGGCCCGATCATGACCGCGTTGGGGCTGTGCGGCGGACTCGCCATGCTTTCCATCTGCGCGGTAGTCGGAGCGAACTACTACCGCACTACCGAAGCCGATCACGGCCGCCGCGTGAAGTGGATCATCCACGGGATTGGCTGGGGTCTGGTGCCTTTGGGGCTGGCCAACACCGCGCAGGCGGTCCTGCGCGGAGCCGGCCTGGAGAAAGTGGTCGAGAGCGATGCCTTTGGCTTGTTCTTTAACCTGTGCAACGCGCTCAGCATCGTGATTCCCCTCAGCTTCGGGTACGCCATCGCCAAGCATCGCGTGCTGGACGTGAACATGGTCGTCCGCCGCGGCATCCAGCACCTGCTGGCCCGGAACGTGCTGCGGATCATTTTGCTGTTGCCGATTGTCGCTCTCGTATACACCATGGTTGCCAATCCGGACCGCACCATCGCCGAGGTGCTCTTCGGTCCCTCCAGTTATTTCTATCTCTTCATTATCGCCGCCTCCGGCGTGAGCATGCGGTACCGGCGGGAGATGATGGATTGGGTAGACCGCAAGTTCTTCCGCCAGGCCTACGATCGCGAAAAAATCCTCCTCAGGTTGATCGAGAACCTCAAGCTGTGTGCCTCGGTGCAGGAGCTTTCCCGGCTCGTCTCCACCGAGCTCGAGCTGGCCCTGCATCCCACCGGCATTTACCTGCTGTTCTGGAACGCAGAGCGCCGCGATTTCGCGCTGGAGTATTCTTCCGGTGGACAGGGGACAGCCTTTTCGATTTCCGAAGAGGGGCAGGTGGTCCGGATCATGGAGCGGCGCAGCGAGCCGCTGGAGCTTCACCTGTCTTCCGAGATGGGCCTGGCGGCCGGCGAGCAGGAGTGGCTCCGCAGCCTGGGGGTCAGCCTGCTTGTTCCCCTGAAGGGTTCCGAGGGGCGGCTGACCGGTCTGATCCTGCTGGGCGAGAAGAAATCGGAGGAGCCTTATTCGCCCAATGACCGAGATATGCTGCACGCCGTGGCGGGCCAGCTCGCGGTGATGTACGAGAACCTGCGCTTGAAGGAGCGCGTGGAACGCGACCGGAAGATTCAGCGCGAGGTGCTCGCTCACCTGGGGGAGCGCCAGATCAATTTGGTGAAGGAGTGTCCGGCCTGCGGCGCATGTTTCGACCGCGCGGAAGAGTTCTGCGCGCGCGACGGCGCGGAGCTGGCGCTTGCGCTGCCGGTGGAGCGCACCATTGACGACCGCTACCGGCTCGACCGGCGGCTCGGCCGCGGCGGCATGGGTGCAGTCTATGAAGCCCTCGACCTGCGCCTGAAGCGGAAGGTCGCCGTTAAAGTGATGCTGGGCGCTCTGTTTGGACGACAGGACGCCCTGCGCCGCTTCGAGCGCGAAGCGCAAGCCTCGGCGCACCTGAGCCATCCCAACATCATTGCCATCCATGATTATGGGCGCATCGGCAGCGACGGCGCTTACCTCGTCATGGAGCTGCTCTCCGGCTCAACCTGGCGGGCCGAACTGACACGCTGCCGGACCGTGGATCCGCAGGTGGCAGCCGAGTGGTGTGACCAGGTCTTGAGCGGGTTGGAGGCGGCGCACAAGGCCGGCGTCGTCCACCGCGACCTAAAACCGGAGAACGTCATGCTGTCGCGCCGGGAAGACGGCCGCTACGCTCTCAAAATTCTTGACTTCGGTCTGGCCAAACTGAAGCTGCCGACTTTGTCCTCGCCTGAAACCGAAGCTTCTGCGCTCACGGCTGCCGGCGCTGTCCTGGGCACCTACCTGTATATGTCCCCGGAACAGATCACCGGGCGCAGCGTGGACGAACGCAGCGACCTCTTCTCCCTGGGTGTCATGGTCGTCGAGACGCTGACTGGCGACCGCCCTTTTCGGGGAAATACGCTGGCGGAGCTGCATATCGCGATTTTGCAGGAAGCCTTCCGCCTGAAAGACGATGCGCCCGAGATCCGGCGCCTTGATGCGGTGCTCCATACATGCCTGGCGAAAGATCCCAATGACCGCTATCGCTCGGCCGGCGAGATGCGCCGCGAACTGATTCCAGCGCTGCGGGCCTGTCCCCGGCTGGTGGCTGCCGCGCAGCCTCCCGGCCAGCCTGCCACGTTGGCAGGCAGCACGGAGGTGGACAGGGACGCACACGTGAAAGGCTCTAACGATCAGAAATAATTAGCGGCATTCGGGCATAAGGCAACTGGCTGCTCCAGAGGATAACATGCGCCTGGTATCCCATTTTGCGCTCGTCTATCTTGCCGGGCTCTGGCTCCCTGCGCTTGCCCAGGAACAGACAGACCCCTTCCGCGACATTGAGAAGCTGGCGCGAGAAGAAATGAATCGGGAGAACATCCCAGGAGCGGCATTGGCGGTGGTTCGGGGAGATCGCGTGATTTTCGTCAAGGGTCTCGGCGTCTCAAGTATCGAGACAAAAGCGCCCGTCACGCCTGACATGCTATTCCGGATCGCCTCCGTGACCAAAATGTTCACCGCGGCAGCGACCGTTGGCATAGCTGCGGAGGGTAAGCTGGAGCTGGCGCAGGCTGTCGAGAAGTACCTACCAGGGCTCGATCCTGCGATCGGCGCGCTGACAGCGCACCAATTGCTCACTCACACCGGCGGGCTGCGCGCTCAAGGGCGAGCACCGGAAGCCTGTGACGAGCAGGCGTTGCGTAGAACCGTTCATTCCTGGCGGAAAGATCAGTTCTTCACAGCGCCGGGCGATGTCTATTCCTATTCAGATCCGGGCTACTGGCTGGCCGGGTACCTGGCCGAAGTCCTGGACGAAAAGCCCTATGCAGACGTTTTGACAGAAAGACTCTTCCGGCCCCTTGGCATGGTGAGCACAACATTGCGGCCAAGCGCCGCGATCACCTATCCACTGGCGCAAGGTCACAGGCCTTCGGGGTCCGCGCTCAGCGTCGTCCGCCCGCTCGCTGATAGGCCTGCCGCATGGCCGGCTGGCGGCATGTTTTCAAGTGTGACCGACCTCGCACGGTGGGTGATAGCGCTCCTGAACAGCGGCCAGCTTGAGGGGACGCAGGTGCTGAAGCCAGAAATCGTGGCTGCACTCACGTCAGCACACACGAATGTTCCCGGTCGTGCTTCGTCCTACGGGTACGGCCTGTTCATTCGCGAGTCCAGGGGCGTGCGCGTTTGGGAACACGGGGGGACGGGTGTCGGATACGGGGCGCTGATTCGAATGTTTCCCGAGCATCGGGTTGGAATCATTGTCCTGACCAACCGCACGGCAGGTGCTTTGCCGAAAACCGGCGAAGCAATCGCGCAACTCCTATTGCCGTTTAAGCGCAAAGAGTCTGGCCCGGTCGCTACGGGGTTGGAAATTGGTCCCGAAGAAATGAACAAGTACGTGGGGCGATATGTAAATGGAGACTTGATCGTCGAGATTCTGATCAAAGACGCGCGATTATTTGCCAGACAGGCTTTGCTCGAAGCCCCTCTGATCAGAACCGGGGCGCAGCGATTTGTGCTGACGGTGCCTGGGTCTCCAGCACCTGACGAAGCCGAAGTCGTACTGAGGCAGGACGGTACAGTGGCGTATTTTTGCATTCGTACCGCTTGCTTGAAACGTCAGCCGTAGCGCGGCGACCGGCTGGCGGACGTGGTCGCGCTGCTGCGCAAGGGCGAGTTGGCTGCCTTCCGAGAGGCGCTGGGCACAGAGAACAGTACCATCGGCGTGGTGGCTACCAACGCCGCCCTGAGCAAGATGGAAGCAACCAAGGTGGCGCAGATGGCGCACGACGGGCTGGCCCGCGCCATCCAGCCGGTGCACCTGCCCTCCGACGGCGATACCATCTTCGCCCTGGCGACGGGCAAGTGGAAGCGGCGCGCAGCGGCTCTGCCTGCCGGCCCGGCGCTGCACGGCATGGTTGGCGCGCTGGCCGCGGAGGCGGTGGCGGCGGCTGTCGTCTCCGCCATCCTCCACGCTAAGGGCATCCCGGGCTACCCGGCTTATTCCGAGCTGCGCATGGCATGAATTGCACCGGCGCCGACCCATCCCGGCCGGGCAACCCATGAGAGTAGAGGGTACATACCAGGTCCCCGCACCTCCCGAGCGCGTCTGGCAGATTCTGCTCGACCCCGCCTTCATCCGCCAGGCCATCCCCGGCTGTGAGCAACTGGTCCAGGAAGGCGACGGCATTTACCGCATCAGCATGCGGGCCAGCCTGGGGCCGGTGAAGAGCAGCTTCACCGGCCAGGTGCGCCTGGACGACCTACGCCCGCACCACCACTACTGCATGCTGACTAGTGCGCAGGGCCCGGCGGGCTTCGTGAACGGCTCTGCTGCCATTGATCTGGCGCCGAAGGACGGCGGCACCGAGGTACGCTACAGCGGCGACGTGCAGGTGGGAGGGATGCTGGCGGCGGTTGGCAGCCGCATGGTGGAAGCTGCCTTCCGCAAGTCGGTGAACGATTTCTTCACTGCCGTCACCAACCAGGCCCGCTCCTGACCGCGGGCCAGCCAGCCCCACCCACCGCCTCTGCCAGCGACCGGCGGCTGACTATCCTACTTTGACTGCTACCAGCCGAAAGCGCCCTTCATCACGTGCAATGTCTTGCCTCGGCTGGAAATGGACAGTTGGCCGTTAAACTAACGGAGAGCATCCATGGCCAGACAGCGCCAGCATCACACCCCCGAAAAAAGGCCGCCATCCTGAGGCGGCATCTGCTGGAGAGAGGATGAGACCCGGTGGCGTGCTAGGATACCGCTGTGGGTTTTACACATGTATGGGCCCGAGTGGCCAACCCGGCAAGGCCTGAAAAGAGCATCCGTCTGAAGATGCTGGTCGACTCCGGAGCGGTCTATTCGGTAGTGCCGAAGAAGGTGCTCGAGCGCTTGGGCATCAAGCCGCGCTCTGTGCGTCGCTTCATCCTGGCTGATGGGACGGTAATCAAGCGCCGCATGTCCGGCGCGCTCTTTGCGCTACGGCGGGAAGAGGGCGTCTCTCCGGTGATCTTCGGCGAAGAGGGTGATGTCGCGCTGCTCGGGATAGTTTCTCTCGAGGCGCTCGGGCTCATGCTGGATCCCCTGCGGCGTCAACTGCGACCGTTGCCGCTGTTTCTGGCTTCTTCCCGCCATGGTCGGCGGCGAGCGGAAGCTGCCACAGCACCGCGGCGCCCTGCTCGCATGCCCCGCTGGAATCTGGGAGCCCGAGCGAGTGGCCTGCTGACCAGCTCGGCATTGTGCGAAAACCTGTAAATCGCAGCCCGGGTTAGAGCGAATTGGGAGTTGGCGCGGGCCACTCTGCGGATGCGCTAGAGGCCTTGGCGAGGCCGAAGCGAACCGAGCTTTCAGCCCGGTATCGTCTTGCCTCGGCTGGAAATGGACAGTTGGCCGTTAAACTAACCGAGAACATCCATGGCCAGACAGCGCCGGGATCACACCCCGAACAAAAGGTCGCCATCCTGAGGCGGCATCTGCTGGAGAGAGGATGAGACCCGGTGGCGGCGACCACCGGGCCGTTTGCAGCAACAAAAAGCCCCTCCGGAGTAGCCGGAGGGGCTCCGTGTTGGCTGTGGCGGTGGGCGCTGCCGCTAGCCGGCCAGCTTGCCGATCAGGCTGAACAGCGGCAGGTACATGGAAATGACCACGCCGCCGACGGCGACGCCGAGGAAGGCGATGATGACCGGCTCGAGCAGGGTCAGCATGTCCTTCACGGCTGCGTCCACTTCGTCCTCGTAGAAGTCGGCGATCTTCGAGAGCATGGCATCCATGGCGCCGGTTTGCTCGCCCACGCCGATCATCTGGGTCACCATGTTGGGGAAGATCTCGGTCTCGCGGAGTGGGTCGGTCATGTTGCGCCCTTCCTCGATGGCCTTGCGCACCTTCAGGATGGCCTGCTCGATTACGGCGTTGCCGGAGGTGCGGGCGGTGATGGTCAGCGCCTCCAGCAACGGCACGCCGCTGGTGATCAGCGTGCCCAGCGTGCGGGTGAAGCGGGCGACGGCGATCTTGCGCAACAGCATCCCGAAGATGGGCATGCCCAGCAGGAACCGGTCGATGGCCAGGCGGCCGGCAGGAGTACGGTAGATGGACCGCAGGGCGAAGAAAGCAGCCACGGCCAGAACCACCAGGATCCAGCCGAAGTGCCCGATGAAGTTGCTCAGCCCCATCACGATGCGGGTGGGCAGCGGCAAGTCCACACCCAGGCCGGCGAACAGGTTGGCGAAGATGGGCACCACCTTCCACAGCAGCAGGGTGACGACGATGACCGCAATGGCCACCACCGAGACCGGGTAGATCAGCGCGGACTTGACCGCCGCCCGCAGCTTCACCGCCTTCTCCACGTAGGCGGCCAGGCGCTGCAAGATGGTGTCCAGGATGCCGCCGGTCTCCCCCGCCTCGATCATGTTGGTCATCAAGTCGTCGAAGACCTTCGGGTACTGGCGCATGGAGTTGGCCAGCGTCGAGCCGGTCTCCACCGACTCGCGCACGCCGTTCAGCGCGCTCTGGAAG
>CAYVGN010000029.1:13273-14581 GCA_964451215.1 uncultured Acidobacteriota bacterium | reverse complement strand
CTTTGAGACTCATCACTCTCAGTCGAGGTGGGTCACGATGTGCCTGCACTGGGGAGTAGAGCTCAAATATCCCCTGGACTTGGCGGGCTTCCTCATGGTTAAGCACAAGTCTTCCGCCACGCGGGTCGATGTCATATCCCAGGATAAGATGGCCGCCGATCCATTTCCCCTTCTTGCGCGCAGCACACATCTTGTCGCGCGTCCGCTCCGAGGTGATTTCACGCTCGAATTGAGCGAAGGACAGCAGGATGTTCAGTGTCAATCGGCCAAGGGAACTGGTTGTGTTGAACTGTTGAGTGACCGAGACGAAGCTTACGCCATGGCGGCCGAATAACTCCATGATCTTGGCGAAATCGAGTAACGACCGACTCACGCGATCCACGTTGTAGACGACTACGCAATCGACTTTCCACGCCTCGACCGCTGCGAGCAGCCGCTTCAGCGCGGGACGGTCCATGTTCCCGCCCGTGAAGCCTCCGTCGTCAAACGGGTCGGGCAGTGCCTGCCAGCCTTCGTTCCGCTGGCTCAGAATGAACGCCTCGGCAGCCTCGCGCTGGGCATCCAGGGAGTTGAAATCCTGGTGCAGGCCTTCGTCCGTGGATTTCCGTGTGTAGATCGCGCACCGAACGACCTTCGTCGGCTGGGTTCCTGGTTTGCCGTTGCCGTTCCTCATTCCGATCTCCGTTGGCCTGGACACAATTAAAGAACAGGTAGCCGTTCCACTTCGTTCCGGTGACCTCGCGGGCGATGGCGCTGAGCGACCGGTAGATTCGGTTTTCGTATTCGAATCCGTCGGTGCGAATCCTCACGACGATGGGCTTGCCCTTGTAGTGGCGGACCAAGATCTGGCCGGGTGCCGGAAGTCGTGGATCGGTAGCTGCGAGCTTTCGCCTCACCCGGCGCTCAGTCGGGGTGGCGGGATCAAAGCTCTTCGGTGCACGGATGCGGAGGTCCGCGTCGTTCGCAATCTCCAGCGCCCGGTGTCGCGCCCGCTCGGAAAGTCCACCTTCGGCCAGAGCCTGAATCCGCCAGGCGATCCGGCGAAACAGGAACTGCTTATGGTTCGACCGCGACTCTTCGCCAAAGACCTCGTGGTACTTTTCCCGAAGCTGGCCCACCGTCATGAACCCCAGTTCTTCAATCTGCTGTCGAACTTCCATCTGCATCTTCTCCCTTCTCGCAGGCGTTAACCGCGTGTCCATGAAGGCTCGTTGTGGCTGCGGGATCAAGGGCATTCTGGCGAAGACGTCGCTGGCGGCAGCGCAGGTAACCGGCGGCCAGGATCGTGGCGATTGACTTCAGATCTTC
>CAYVGN010000029.1:5840-13263 GCA_964451215.1 uncultured Acidobacteriota bacterium | reverse complement strand
GGGACGACCATCGCGCAGCACCTCCGCTGTGACCCACAGCGTTGTCCGCCTGGCGGTCGTCCCGCTGTCTGGTGGGATCGGGAGAGCGATGCAATCACTCTCTCGGTGTATACATACGCAAAAAGTTCGAAAAGTGTACAGATCGCTGACCGAGCCGGACAAAGTTGTTAACCAACGCGGGCCTCTCCAAGGAGAGTGGGAGAACCGGGTCCAAGAAAGTGCGGAAGGGGACACACCAGAGACTCACCGGCGGTCTCCACGCCCGCGAGGGAGACCCCGGTAAGCTCGTAACTATTTGGCTATATTGAGGAAAACGCGACGTGTGGAATCGGGCTGCGAAGCGCGGATTCAGTTAACCAATAGGGGCCTGTTTTTCGGGCACGGAAGGAATGGCTCCTCAGGTAGGACTCGAACCTACAACCCTCCGGTTAACAGCCGGATGCTCTACCATTGAGCTACTGAGGAGCAGGGCGGGCGTTCTGAGTATAGCAAAGCAGGGGTGGGGCGGCAATTGCCAGGGCGCAGGGCGGACGGAAGGCGACTTGGGAGCGGGGGCCGCCAGCCGCCGCTACCGGGAACGGGTCTTGGTGAGCTGGCCGGCGGGGGTGATGAGGCCGGCGCCGTGCAAATAGGGGCGCAGCGGCTCGGGGATCACCACCGAGCCGTCCTCCTGCTGGTAGTTCTCGACCAGGGCAATCCAGGTGCGCCCGATGGCCAGGCCGCTGGCGTTCAGCGTGTGCACCAACTCGGTCTTGCCGCGTCCCGCAGAGCGGAAGCGCAGGTTGGCGCGCCGCGCCTGGAAGGCCTCGAAGTTGGTGCAGGAGGAGATCTCGCGGTAGAGGCCCTGGCCGGGCACCCAAACCTCGAGGTCGTAGGTCTTGGCGGCGCTGAAGCCCAGGTCGGCCGTGCACAGCGTCACTACCCGGTAGTGCAGGCCGAGCTTCTGCAGGATGGACTCGGCATCGCGCGTCAGGCTCTCCAGCTCCTGGTAGGAATGGTCCGGGTGGGTGAACTTCACCAGCTCCACCTTCTGGAACTGGTGCTGGCGCATGATGCCGCGGACGTCCTTGCCGTAGCTGCCGGCCTCGCTGCGGAAACAGGGGGTGAAAGCAGCGAGCTTCACGGGGAGCTGGTCGGCGTCCAGGACCTCGTCGCGAAACAGGTTGGTGAGCGGCACTTCGGCGGTGGGAACGAGCCAGAAATCGTGGCCCTCCAGCTTGAACAGGTCCTCGGCGAACTTGGGCAACTGGCCGGTTCCAAACAGGCTGGGGGAATTCACCAGGAAGGGCGGCAGGACCTCGGTGTAGCCGTTCTCGCGGGTGGCAACGTCGAGCATGAAGTTCTGCAAGGCGCGCTCCAGCCGGGCCCCCAGGTCCCAGTAGACGGCGAAGCGGGCGCCAGCGATCTTGACGGCGCGCGCCAGATCCAGGATGCCCAGGGCTTCACCCAGCTCCCAGTGCGGCTTCGGGGGGAAGGAGAACTGCGGCGGGCTGCCCCAGCGGCGCACTTCGACGTTGTCCTCGGAGGTCTGGCCGACCGGGACGCTGTGGTGGGGCAGGTTGGGCAGGCCGGCCAGCAACTCGCGCAGCTCGCCGTCCAGCTTCCTGGCCCGCTCGTCCAGCTCCTTGATCTGATCCGACACTTGCTTCATCTCGGCGATCAGCGCCGAGGCGTCCTGCTTCTGACGCTTGCGCCGCGCAATCTCCTCGCCGGCCACGTTGCGGCGGTTCTTCAGCTTCTCAACTTCGGCCAGGGCGCGCCGGCGCTCGGTGTCCAGTTGGCGGAAGCGCTCCAGGCCGGCTGCCGCCGCGCCGCCGCGCTCGGCCAGCTTCCGCGCCACCAAATCCAGGTTCTGGCGGACGAAGTTCAGATCGAGCATCGTTGCTTCAATGTAACATTATCAGCGCTCAGCTTTCAGCATTGGGGTGATTGCTGAGCGCCCAAAGCCGGCAGCTTTGAGCTGCCCGCCACCTGTGCTAGCCTCGGGGGTGATGCAGCGGCTACTGTGCTTATCTGTATCGCTGTGGCTGCTGGCGACTCTGGCGGCCTGCGCGCGCCGACAAGACAACCGGGCCGATGTCGAGAGGGGCATCCAGCGCTACATCGCGGCCAAGCCCGGCCTTTCCAGCTCCATGAGCATGGAGGTGCGCAGCGTCAACTTCGGCGGCGACCAGGCGGTAGCGGAGGTGATTTTCCGCAGCAAGACCAACCCACAAGCCAGCATGGGCATGCGCTACGTTCTGAAGCGGACCGGGAAGGACAGTTGGGAAGTGGAGCCGGGTAAGTCCACCAGCATCCCCATGCGGGAGGGAAAGAGGTAAAAGGAAAAAGGCAAAAGGAAGAAGGAAAAGCCGGGGAGTTTCTGGGGAAGCAGCGAAGAGGGAGGCCGGACAATGGCCGGGCAGGGACAGGTGGCGGTGATGGGGGGAGGGCCGGCCGGAGCGTTCGCCGCTGCACAACTGGCCGGGGGTGGCTGCCGCGTCACTCTGTTCGACGAGAAGCTGGCTTGGGAGAAGCCGTGCGGCGGCGGGCTGACCCACAAGGTGTTGGCGCGCTACCCCTTCCTGCGCGAAAACGGCCGGCCGAAGAAAATTGTGCGCCGGGCGGTGCTGGAAGCAGCCAACGGCAGCCGGGTGGAGGTGCTGCTGCGCGACCCCATTTACATCTACTCGCGCTACGAGCTGAACAGCCTGGTGCTGGAGCGGGCGGCGGAAGCGGGCGCCGAACTGGTGCGCGATCGCATCACGGCGGTGGAGCGGACCGGGCAGGGGTGGCGGCTGCGCGGCTGCACCCGCGCCTACGCCGCTGATTTCCTGGTGCTGGCTGCCGGCGCGCGCACTCCCTTCCGCGACTTTTCCGGGCGGCTCCAGCCCGCCGACGTCGGCACAACGCTGGGCTACCTCATCCCCGGCACCAGGGAGCACCTGGAGGTGCAGTTCCAGAAGGAGTTCGAGGGCTACCTGTGGGTCTTCCCGCGAGTGGACCACCTGTCGGTGGGCATCTACGGGAAGCCGGGGCTGGAAGCGGCGGCGCGGCTGAAGCAGCGCCTGCACGGTTACATCGAGGAGCGGGGCCTCCGGCTCGCCGGGGCCACCTTTTACAGCCACCTGCTGCCCTCGCTCAGCGCCCGGACGTTGCGGACGCAGCGGCTGGCCGGCGATGGCTGGGCGGCGGTGGGCGACGCCGCCGGCCTGGTGGATGCCATCACCGGCGAGGGCCTCTACTACGCCTTGCGCTCCGCTGACCTGTTCTCGGCCTGCTATCTGGCCGGGCGCCCGGCCGAGTACTCCCGCCGGCTGCGGGCCGACTGCGGCTTCGAGCTGGAGATAGCCGCCCACCTCTCCTGCCGCTTTTATCACGGCAAGTTCCTCGGCGCGCCCATCACCACCCGCATGGTCCAGTTGGCCCGGCACAGCCCGCGCTTCCGCAGCCTGATGCAGGACCTGTTCGCCGGTTCGCAGGGTTATCTGGGACTGAAGGATCGCCTGTTCGCAGGGCTCAGCGCTAGCCTGCGCGAGATGGCCTGGAGCTGGATGCTGAACCCGGAGTGAAGATGGCGATGCGGGGCCAGTGCCGGGTGCTCGGCGGCCACGACGGCGACCCGGGCACTACATCGCCGCCCCGCTCACTGCAAGGCGGGTGACAGAGTCAGGCGGGAAATGCTAATCTATTGAGAGAGAACAGGAAGCGCGACGGAAGAAGCACTCCGGAGCGGTCCCCCCGAAGCAGGTGGAAGGCGCAGGATGAGCCGGGTGAGACATTGCTTGGGCCTGGCGGCCCACAGCCAGCTCTTGCCCGCCCTGGAAGGCGGCGAGGAGGTGCTGGTGGGCGGCCAGGCGGTGATCGAGGGCGTGATGATGCGCTCGCCGCACGCTTACTGCGTGGCCGTCCGCCAGGCCTCCGGCGCGATCGTTACCCGGACCGGGCCCCTGGAACGCCTCTCCGAGCGCCGCCGTATCTGGAAGTACCCGGTGCTGCGCGGCCTGGGCATGCTGGGGCAGGCGCTGGCGCTGGGCATTCGCGCCCTGCGCTATTCGGCCAATGTGGTGCTGGAACAGGAGAACGCCAAGCAGGGGAGCGCGGGCAAGGCGGAGATCAGCACCTGGGTGATGGCGGTGAACCTGGCGTTCAGCGTCGGCTTCTTCTTGTTCCTGTACAAGTTTCTGCCGCTGTTGTTGGCCACCCAACTGCAAAACCACTTCCCGGCTGTGGCGAACCATTTCGCCTTCAACGCGGTGGACGGCGTGCTCCGCCTGCTCCTGTTCCTGGCGTTCCTGCTGGCGATCTCCTGCTGGAGGGAGATCGGGCGGGTGTACCAATACCACGGGGCCGAGCACAAGGTGGTTTTCAACTTCGAGTCGAAGCAGCCGCTCAGCGTGGAGAACGCGCGCGCTTTCCCCACCTTTCACCCGCGGTGCGGCACCAGCTTCCTGCTGGTGGTGCTGCTGATCAGCATGGCCATCTACACGCTGGTGCCGGTCGAATCGTTCGCCATGCGGTTGCTGGCGCGGGTGGCCCTGCTGCCGGTGATCGCCGGCGTGAGCTTCGAGGTGATCCGGGTTGCGGCGCGGCGGCAGGGAATGCTGTGGGTCTCGATGGTGGCCCCCGGCCTGTGGCTGCAGCGGATCACGACGCGGCCGCCCTCCGATGACCAACTGGAGGTCTCCATCAGCGCGCTGAACGAGGCGATGGCCCTGGAAGCGCAGCGGGGCGGCGAACTGGTCATCGCCTAGTGCCGTGACCGCCCAGTTTTCTCCCTTGAGTACGGTCGTGAAGACTGCGGGCACAGACGGATAGAGGGCATCATCGGGTAGAAACCAGGCGGTCACGGTACTAGCGTGTGGCCTTCACGGCTGGCAGGCTGCTGAAAGACGCCCTCTGCCCAGCGCAGCAGCTCCGGGCGGAGTAGGGGCGGCCCTTGTGGCCGCCCTGGGCAGGCCCGATTCGGGCGGGCCCATGGCGTGCCCCTACATCCCGGATATCAAGGGCCGAGCCCTTGGTTGGTCAGAGATGTGGCAGCCGGACTTTTTAAACGCTGGATTGCATGGACGAAAAGCAACTCATTGAGAAACTGGACCAAGTGGAGGCGCGCTACGAGCGGCTGACCGCGCAGCTCGGCGAGCCGGCGGTCATCGCCGACAGCGCGCGTTACCAGAAGCTGGCCCGCAGCCACGCGGACCTGGCCGAGATCGTGGAGAAGTACCGGCAGTGGAAGGGGCTGCGCAAGGGCGTCGAGGACACCCGCGCCGTGCTGGGCGAGGCCGATGCGGAGCTGCGCGAGCTGGCCGAGCAGGAACTTCGCCAGCTCCAGCAGCGCGTCGCCGCCACCGCGCAGGAACTAAAGCGGTTGCTGACCCCTAAGGACCCGAACGACGAGAAGAACGTGGTGCTGGAAATCCGCGCCGGCACCGGCGGCGACGAAGCCACCCTGTTCGCCGCTGAAATCTTCCGCATGTACGCCCGCTATGCGGAAACGCAGGGGTGGAAGCTGGACGTCATCTCCAGCAGCCCGTCGTCAGTGGGGGGCCTGAAGGAAATCATCGCGGTGATCGAAGGGCGGCGGGTCTACAGCAAGCTCAAGTACGAGAGTGGGGCGCACCGAGTGCAGCGGGTGCCGCAGACCGAGCAGCAGGGGCGCGTCCACACCTCGGCGGTGACGGTGGCGGTGCTACCCGAGGCCGAGGAAGTGGACGTGGGGATTGACCCCAAGGACCTGCGCATCGACACCTTCTGTTCGTCGGGGCCCGGCGGCCAGTCCGTCAACACCGCCTACTCCGCGGTGCGCATCTCCCACCTGCCCACGGGCCTGGTGGTCTCCTGCCAGGACGAGAAGTCCCAGCTCAAGAACAAGGCCAAGGCCATGCGCGTGCTTCGCGCCCGGCTCCACGAGATGGAGCAGGAGAAGCAGCGCCAAGCGGTGGCCCGGGAACGGCGGGCCATGGTCGGGACCGGCGACCGCAGCGAAAAGGTCCGCACTTACAACTTCCCACAGAACCGCGTCACCGACCACCGCATCGGCTTAACCCTCTACCAGTTGGGGGAGGTTCTGGACGGAAAGCTCGGCGCGCTGGTGGACGCCCTGTCCACCCACTTCCAGGCCGAGAAACTCAAGGAGGAAGCTGCTACCGTCGTGTAGCGGCCGACAAGCCATCCCACAAATCCAACCCGGTATTCGAACCGACCCCCCGGGGTGGAGCATCTCATAATGTAGCGCCCAGGTCGCCACGGCGACGCGGGCGCCACATCCGGATGGCTTGCAGAAAGAACGGGACATGTCGCGAACGATCAAGATAGTTGCTTTGTTAGCAGCCATTGCCGTGCTGACGTCGCTGGGCCTGCCGGGGGCGCGGCCGCCCCGGGGGCCGGAAGAGGCCACTCCAGCGGGAGCCGGTGCGCTGGCCACCGCCGTGGTCACGGTCACCCCCGGAGGCGATTCTGACGGGCCGTACCTGACCACTCAGAAACCGGCGGTAGAAATCCAGACGCCACCGGTGCAGGGAAAACTGTACGGGGGGCCGTACGTCACTGAAGTCACCCCTACATCGGCCGTGTTGAACTGGGTGCTGCGCGGTAGCGGGGCGCCCCCGCCGGACACAGGCTGGCGCGTGCAGCATGCCCGGGTGAAAGGGCTGAAGCCGCTGACCACTTACTATTACGACGTGCTACGGGACGGCACCGCCGAGGGCCGGGGCCAGTTCACCACGCCCCCCGCCAGCTCCGGTGATTTCTCCTTCGCCGTCTACGGGGACACGCGCACCCGGCATGATGTGCACCGCATGGTAGCTGGGAAGATGGCGGAGCGCTCCCCCGACTTCGCCATCCACACCGGCGACCTGGTCTCCAAGGGCCTGGAGGCCAACCAGTGGCCCACCTTCCTTGAGTGCAGCCAGGCCCTGCTGCGGAAGGCTTCCTTCTACCCCGCCCTCGGCAACCACGAGCGAAACAGCCCCTTGTTCTTCCAGTTCTTCCCCAGGCCGTCGGCTTGCTACTCGTTCGACTGGGGCGAAGCGCATTTCGTGCTGCTGAACAGCGACGTGGGTGAAGACGGCTGGAAGCAGCAACTGCAGTGGCTGGAGAAGGACCTGGCGGCGCAGGGCGCCGGCTTCCGCTTCCTCGTCCTGCACCACCCGCCTTACTCGGCGATTGCCGGCCGGCAGGAGGAAGCCCGGGAACTGGCCGCCCGCCTGACCCCCACCCTGCGGAAGTACCGCGTGCAGGCGGTCTTCAGCGGCCACGACCATACCTACCAGCGCCACGTGGCCGACGGCGTCCAGTATGTGGTCACCGGGGGCGGTGGCGCGCCGCTCCACGAGCCCAACGCGCCGATCCCGGGCATTACGCAGAAGGCCGAGAAGGTGGAGAATTTCGTGCTGGCCCGGGTGGCCAGACGCCAGTGCCGGCTGGAGGCCTGGGCGGCCGACGG
>CAYVGN010000029.1:0-5830 GCA_964451215.1 uncultured Acidobacteriota bacterium | reverse complement strand
CCCTAGACCACTAACACTCCAAGGACAGGAAGTCCACGCCGCCCTTCTTGGTGGTGTTTGTAGGGTTGGCGCCTTTGTGATGAAATTGGGGTCTTATGGAACTGGCGGGAAAGATCGCCCTGGTGACGGGCGCTTCCAGCGGCATCGGCTACGCCACTGCGCTGCTGCTGGGGGAGCGCGGCGCCACCGTGGCGGTACATTACCACGCGACGGTGGAAGGGGCGGAGCGGGCGGTGGCCGCCATCCAGAAGAACGGCGGGCGCGCCTTTGCCGTCCGCGCCAACGTCGCCGTGCGGGAGCAGGTGGAGCGGATGTTCGCCGAGGTCATCGCGCGCGCCGGCCGCATAGACATCCTGGTGAACAACGCCGGCGACCTGGTCCAGCGCTGCCCCATCGCCGAGATGAGCGAGGAGCTGTGGGACCGGGTGATGGAGCTGAATCTGAAGGGCGTGTTCCTGTGCGCGAAGGCGGCGCTGGCCGACATGCTGCCGCGGCGCGACGGCGTGATCATCAACGTGGCCTCCATCGCCGCCCGGCAGGGCGGCGGCCTGGGGGCGGTAGCCTACGCCGCGTGCAAGGGAGGCGTGCTCACCTTCAGCAAGGGCCTAGCGCGGGAGGTGGCGTCGTCGGGCGTGCGCGTCAACTGCGTCGCTCCCGGCGTCATCCAGACCCGTTTCCACCAGCGCCACAGCACCCCCGAGGCCTTCGCCCGCTTCGTCTCCACCATCCCCATGGCCCGCCCCGGCACCGCCCAGGAAGTAGCCGAGGTCATCGCCTTCCTGGCTTCGCCGCGCAGCAGCTACCTCTGCGGCGAGACCATCGAGGTCAACGGCGGCCAGTTGATGGACTGAATTCAGGCTTGAGGCTTTAGGGTTGAGGCTTCAGGAATAGGCTCCGGAAAGGCGGGAGCCTGCAGCCGGGAATCGGAGGTTCTCCTCCATGAGCAGGGTCACTTGGGCCGTCGTGGGCGGCCTGCTCCTGCTGGTGGCGCTGGGCAACCTGGCGCTGGTCGGCGTCATGGCGCGCCTGAAGCCGGAGCGCGGCCCGCTGGCGCTGCATGCGCCGGAGGACCGCGAGGGCGCCTCGCCCTACCTGGCGACTCCGCTCCCGGTCGTCGAAGCCATGCTGCGCCTGGCGGAGGTCAAACCAGGGGAGACGGTTTACGACCTTGGCTGCGGAGACGGCCGCATCCTGGTCACTGCCGTTGAGAAGTTCGGGGCTCGTGGGGTGGGTGTGGAACTGGACAAGGAGGTCTTGGCCTTGGCGCGGGAAAACGTGCGCCAGCACGCCCTGGAACAGCGCGTGAGGCTGATGCAGGGCAACATGTTTGCAGCCGATGTGCGGCCGGCCGACGTGGTGGCCCTCTACCTGCTGCCCGAGGCACTGGGCCGCCTCCGGCCGCTGCTGGAGCGACAACTACGCCCCGGCGCTCGCGTCGTCACCCACGACTTCCCCATCCCCGGCTGGCAGGCGGCGAGAACCGAGAAGCTGGCCCGCGGCGACGGCACCTTCCACACCATCCATCTTTACCGGCGTTAGGGGAGTCAGAAGTCAGAATTCAGAATGCAAGCAATCCCCTGACTTCTGTCAGGCGCTGGCCGACGCGGAACGTTGAACGAATTCCAGCAACCGCTGCATGCGGCGGTAGTGCGAGCCCTTCCAATAGACCCGGCCGCAGCCAGCACAGCAGCGGAACTCCTCGTAGTACTGGCGAGTCTTCGGCGGCACCCGCTCGCTTACCGCCTCCTTGGCGGCGGGCTCCAGCAGCGTGTTGCAGCGCAGGCAGCGCTGGAACGGCGCGATCCTGGCTGTCAGGTCGAAGCGGCGCAGCACTGCGAGCAGTTGGCGGCGTGGCTCAGTCTCCCGCACGAAATAGCCGTAAACCACCGCATTGCGCTTGAGCAGGCCGCGGTCCATGGTCAGCAACACTCGGACCTCCCGCGCCGAGATCTCGGCCAGTTCCTCGTCGCGGTAGTCGTTGCGGTAGAGCGTGTCGAAACCCAGCAGGCGCAGGTAGGCGGCAAGGCGGCCCAGGTGGCCGTCCAGGACGAAGCGGACCTCGGCAAGCTGCGGGCGCAGCCGCCCGAGCGGGGTGAGATCCAGAGAACGGAAGGCGGGGTAAACGCTGATCCGGTCGCCGTCCCCGACCTGCCAGGAGAAGTTCACCGGCTCACCGTTGGCCAGAATCAGCTCCACTTCGGTGTGCGGAACGCCCAGCGTCTCAATCACGTCCTTGACCGAACCGCTGACCTCGAAGCCGTAGGCGAACGTCGCCATCCTATTGAGCGGTGGGAGGAAATCGTTCAACTCGGCGTAGAAACGGAAGTAGGCTCGCTTCACCGATATCTATTTTGCCCACAAGCCGTTGAAGCGCAAGGGGGGCCGGTGCGTGTGGAAGGGCAGCCAGGCAAGAAGATGGGGTACGGGAAAGGGGTCCCAAAAACGACGGGGCCCCAGCAAACCTTCTCGGCTCCTCCTCGACCAGCCGTTAACGTACGACCCTTGCTAGCCTTGCAGGTTTAGCACTCTTTCAAGCACCTTACCCACCTGGTGTCGCTCGGGCTCCAGACTCACAGCCAACCGGGCGAGCCTTACAGCTCACTGGGACCCGGCGCATACAGTACGCGTGGCCGGATTCTGTGTCAACAACTTTTTTCGGCCTTTCTTCAATCACTTAGCACCTTGGATGCAAACATTTTTAGCGGCGATTGTTCCATTCCAGGCTCCCCTCCCCGTCTCCTTCGTCTTTCCGTGAACCGGAGTGCGAGTGGGAACCCCCGGGGGCAATCAGGCCCGGTCTGGGCCGCGCCCTACGCGGCCCTGGCAGGCGGCCACCAGAAACTGCGAAGAGCCCGGATGCAGCAGATTGGGGAACCGCTGCGAAACTCAAAGGGAGGGTTTGACTCGCGCCTCGACAAGCGGTGTATCTTCATTGTAGAAACAGAGGAGCTGGAGCTGACATGAGGGTTGCGGTACAGAAGTGGGGAAATAGCCTGGCGGTGCGGATACCGAAGGCCGTCGCTACAGAGACCGGTCTGCAGGACGGGTCGGTCGTTGACCTGCGGCTGATGCAGGGCAGGGTGGTGTTGTCGCCGGTGTGCCCACCCAGGTACGAGTTGCAGGATCTGCTGGCCGGTGTGAACAGGCGGAATCTGCATGGCGAGTGGGAGACTGGCCCAGGCGTTGGTCGGGAGGTTTGGTGAAGAGGCGCTTCCCCGAACGCGGAGATGCGGTTTGGATTGACTTAAATCCCCAAGCCGGGCACGAGCAGCGCGGCAGGCGTCCAGCCCTGGTGCTCTCGCCATGGGCCTACAACGCCAAGGTGGGGCTGGCACTCCTGTGCCCCATCACCGCCCAGCTCAAGGGCTACCCGTTCGAAGTGAGGATTCCCGAAGGGCTTAGGATCGGCGGCGTGGTCCTCTCCGATCACGTCAAGAGCCTGGAATGGAAAGCGCGTAACGCACAGTTCATCTGTGCGCTGCCCAATGAGGTGCTGGGCGAAGTCCTCGCGAAACTGAACGCCCTGCTACAGCCCTAAAACCAGCGCCTTGGCTCAATCGGCGACGACGTAGCCGGCCAGACCGGAGAGGAGCTTTGGGTAGAAGTCGGTGGACTTCTGGGGGAGCACGTTGCCGGTCAGGGCGACAGCCCGCAGTTGCTCGATCCGAACCGGGTTGAGGAAGAAGCAGGCGGGGGCTCCGGCGGCCACGGCCTTCCACCCCTCGTCGAACTCACGCACGTACTCCAAGAACTTCTCCTCGCGCAGCGCCTGCTCGTCAATCCCGAGGCACTGCCCCAGCAGGAGTTGGTGCAACACCACCACGTCCAGGCTGCGTTGCTCGGGCGTGAACTGGGGCAGCAGCACCTCCAGGAGCGCCTCGGGCCGCCGGCGCAACAGGAAGAACTCGGGGCCGTGCGGAGCGGCCAGCGCCAGGCCCAGGACCTGGCCGACTCCGTGCGCCCGCAGCCGATGGCGGCCCTCCTCCGGGCCCATGGGGAGCGTCTCGAAGTAGCGCCCCGCCGCCTCCAGAAAGCAGTCGCGCTCGAAGCCCGGGAAGCGGGCCAGCACCCGGTGGGTGGGCAGAATCGTGAGACCCGGCGCCTCCATGTTCACCAGCGTCATCATCACCGCTTCGCAGCGCCCCCCGGCGCGGTGCCGGGACGAGCACCGGCATTCATCGCGGAAGGCCAGCGCCGTTTCGTAGCGGTGGTGGCCGTCGGCGATGATCAGCTTCTTTTCCTTCATGGCGCGGTGGATATTGGCGATGGTGGACGGCTCGTCCAGCCGCCACACGGTGTGCTCGGCCCCGTACTCGTCGAACAGATGCTCGATGGGCTCGGCCCGGGCGGCCTCCTCCAGCATCCGGTCAATCTCCCCGGCCGGGTCCGAGTAGAGCATGAAGATCTGCCCGAACTGGACACGGGTGGCGCGCAGCAACTCCAGGCGGTCCTGCTTGGGCCCCGCCAGCGTCTGCTCGTGACGGAAGACCACGCCCGCGCTGTACTCCTCCAGCTTTCCCACGGCGATGAACCCCCTGCGGGTGACCAGCGGATCGGAGCCCGGGACGCGGTAGGTCTGGAAATAAGGATAGATGGCCGGTGCCGAGTCGGGCCGCAGCGCCCCCTGGCGCCGCCATTCCTCCAGCCGCGCGGCCGCCCCGGCGTAGTCGGTGGTCTTGATGATGTAGGCCAGGCTGTACGGGCTCAGGCTTCGGTAGCGCGCCAGCATCTCGGGTGTAATCTTGTCGTAGGGCTGGGTGATGACGTTCTCGAGCGGCCCCACTTTCTCCGGGTCGTACCTCAGCGCGGCAAATGGAAAGATCTCGGGCATGAGTACAGACTGCAGGCTGGAGGCTGCAGGCGCCAACAATGCTTGCCTCCAGCCTCCAGTCTACAGCCTCCGCTCCCTCTCGCAGCCGGATGATAGAATAATGGTCGGGATGGACATCCGCCTGCTGATCTTTGATCTCGACGGGACGCTCATTGATTCAAAACTGGACCTGGCGAACGCAGTTAACGCGGCGCGGGCGGGGGCGGGCCTGCCGCCGCTGGACCAGGAAACGATCGCGTCCTACGTGGGCAACGGCGCGCCGACGCTGATGCGGCGGGCGCTGGGGCCCGGCTTCGACGACGAGCAGGTGGCCCAGGCGCTGGAATTCTTTCTCACCTACTACCGCGCGCACAAGCTCGACCATACCCGCTTCTATCCCGGCGTGCCGGAAGCGCTGGAGGCCTTCGGCGACCGCATCCTGGCGGTGCTGACGAACAAGCCGGTGCGCATCAGCCGCGAGATCTTGGAAGGACTGGGGGCGGCTGACCGGTTCCGCTACATCTTCGGCGGCAACAGCTTCGAGAACAAGAAGCCGCACCCGGAGGGGGTGAGAACCATCCTGGAGCAGAGCGGGGTGCCAGCCGCGCAGGCTATGATCGTGGGCGACTCCGCGGTGGATGTGCAGACGGGACGCAACGCCGGCATCCACACTTGCGGTGTCAGCTACGGTTTCGCACCTCACACCTTCGAGCACAGCCCGCCCGACATGTTGGTCCAGAACCTCAACGAACTCGCCAGCCTGCTGAGCAAGGGTATAAGGCTGTAGAGGCGGAGGCTGAAGCCTTCCGGAGGAGCTTCAAGCCTAAGGTTTCAGGTTTCAGGCTTCCGATCGCGAGCCTGCTAGTGCCGTGACCAGCTAGTTTTGCGGCTCTGGGGGATGCCTCCCCGGTCGCGCTTTCCGTGACTGGCTGGCTCTGCAAAACCTCGAAACTTGCTGGTCACGGTGCTAGTGCCGTGACCGCCTGATTTCTACCCGATGACGCCCTCTATCCCTGTGTG
>CAYVGN010000028.1:3335-14587 GCA_964451215.1 uncultured Acidobacteriota bacterium | reverse complement strand
CTAGAACAGCTTCTGGATGCTTTCGAAAAGCCGCGCGTTCTCCAGCGCCACGGCAGCCTGGCTCGCCAGCGACTCCAGCAACTGCTGCACGCGGGGCGGGTAGGGGATCACCACCTCGGCGGCGTTCTCCGGGGTCACTCTTGCCGAGCGGTCCTTCTTGCAGTTGATCAACTGCAGAACGCCCACCACCTCGCCCTTGGGAGTCTTCATCGGCACGGCCAGCATGGACATGGAGCGGTAGCCGATCTTGCCGTCGAAGTCGCGGCTGAAGCCGAAGGGAACGCCGGGGGGCAGGTGGTAGGCGTCGGTTAGGGCCAGCGACTCGCCGGTGAGCGCCACGTAGGAGCAGATGCGGCTGCTGTCGATGGGGACGGTGGACTCCTTGAACGGCACCGCCACGCTGTCGTTCTGGGTAAGCGTGAAGCGCAGCATCTTCTCCCCGGTGTTCTCGTTCTCTTCCACCAGGTAGAGGGAGCCGGCATCGCTGGAGGTGATCTGCCGGCTGGTGCGCAGGATCAGGTCGAGCAGGTTCTGCACGTCGCGCTCGGCCGAGAGCGCGATGCCGAT
This sequence comes from uncultured Acidobacteriota bacterium, assembly GCA_964451215.1. Lineage (GTDB taxonomy): Bacteria > Acidobacteriota > Terriglobia > JAJPHL01 > JAPKYU01 > CAYVGN01. The sequence continues at coordinate 14,020 of CAYVGN010000028.1, read as the reverse complement.
GCTGTTCAGCTCGTTGATCTCGGCCTGGGCCCGCTCCAGCGACCCACTCAGCTCCCGATTGGCTGCCCGCAGGCACAGGTTTTCCCGCGCCGCCTGCACCACTGACTGCAAGACCTGGGCGTACAGCGGCTCGGTCAGCGAGAAGTAAACCGGGAAGCCGCCAGATTCGGCGGGAAGCTGGCCGTCGGTGCCCAACAGGTAGACCAGCCGGGCCCGCTCCTCCAGCACCGCCTCCCGCAAGGCGGGCGAGAAAACCTCAGGCGTATCGGCGATCACCACGAGCTGCGGCTTCCAATCCAGGGCCTTCACCTGTTCAACGGCGCGGGCGCCTGGCAGCCACTCCTGCAACCGTTCGAGGTTCCCCTGCCGGCAGAGCAGAATGACATTCTCCCCCGGCAGCGGTTGCTTTTCGGGTTGAGCCGTCTGCGCCAGCATTTCGGGGACCGGAAGCCCGGACTGGAACGCGCCAGGACAGGCAGCACGATGTTACCCGAATGGCGCTGGAGTTTGCAACTTGAATCCCGCCAGCGGAGTGAGACAAGTGCTGCTCCGCATCAGCGGAGTGCATGCTCGGCAGCTAGCGCCGTGACGGGCCGAAAAAGTTGCATTTGGCAGGGCGGCGCTACCCTCTTTGCTCCTAGTACCGGCCTGCGTTAGTCAGCGAAACAGCGGCCCTCGCCCCGAGGGCTGCGAATCCAGACCGTTGGACGCCGACTTTGTAGCGCCGAGCTCCGCAGGCCGGCACTAGCGCCGCAGCCGGTCGAGGTGGGCGCGGATGACTTTTACGCTGAAGACAGTGAAGGCGGCTGTGGCGGCAATGAACGTGGAGGCCGGCAGCCAGAGCAGCGAGTAGCTCTCGGCCGCCAATAGCGGCAGGACTGCTACTGCAGTCAGAACCAGCAGGGCCAGGGTGATCCGGAACCAGCGGGTGGTCTCCGCGTAAGGGAAACGGATGCTCAGCAGCAGGGCCAGCCCCGCCAGGACGGCCGTCCAGAGCAGGTGGAAATAAACCAGCAGGCGCGGGTTATAGACCATGAAGCCGGTCCTGCGATTTTCGACCGCCTTGCGGCCGATCAATAGTCGCTCACGCCAACGTCCCAGACGTAGGCGGAGAACTCTTTCAAGGTTTCGAATCCCATGCGCCGGTAGAGCTCGACCGCGCGCAGGTTGGCCGAGGTCACCGTCAGGCTGACCGCGGCGAAGCGCGCCGCGCGGAACGACTCGACCCCCAGCCGCATCAATTCATAGCCGATGCCCGCTCCGTGGAACTCCGGCGCGACGCAAACCTGCGTGACGTGCCCTACATCCTGGCAGACCACCGAGGTCAGGATCAGGCCGCACAGCATGCCGGTCTTGCGGTGGAAAGCCAAGAACGAGGCGGGTCCGTAGAAAGACCCGCAGCCCGGGTAGTGGATGATGTTCCTCAGGAAGCGGCTGGCCCCGGAAACGGTCCGGTACTGGTCATTGATTTGGCTGTCCACGTGGTGGCGGTAGGCCCGGACGATCAGGGTGGCCGCCTCGTCGAAATAGCCCTCATGCCAAGGGGCCATCTCTGCCTGGGGAACGTTGCGGGCCGGGTAGGGTGCCGCCTGCCTTAGTTCCAACATCATGAACTGGCGGTCGTAAGTCTGGAAGCGCTCGCGACGGAACGTGGGCTCCAGCGAGCCCGGTCCGAACATCATTAACTGGGCCTCGATGCGCCGGATGCCCGGCGTCTCCTGCATGGTCTCGATGACGTGAGTGAGGAGTCGGGGTTCAGTGGGGCCCGAGTATGGGCCGGAAACAAACAGGTTGCCGATCAGCCCCTTGTAGTCTTCGTAGACGAAGAAGCTGTAGCCCACCGCGCGGCCCTCCTCCAGCGCTGCGTAACCGGGCAGCGCGCGCGCGTCCACGAAGCGCCTGATCAGGTCGGCCGAACTGCTATAGTCCCAGCGGAGCTGCTCGCGCCAGAGGCGGTTTTCTTCCTCCAGCAGCGACGCCAGATGGTGCGAGCGGACTTGCCGGAGATCAAGGATTTCCATAGGGGAAAGAGCCGCTCCGGTCCCCGCTATCTTACTCCTCCCGCTCAACGGGAAGGTAGAGGGGTGCCCCTGAGCTTCATTCTCTGGCGCCGGCCCGCTCCAGCCGTCCGTCGGCGGTGACCAGGTAAGGCGCCGGGCCCCCCCGCTCCAGCGGGTGGTTGAGGTAGAACTCCAGGCCGTACTCGATGTGGCGCCGGACGTTGGGGGCCAGAGCGATCTGGGAAGGGGGAATGCCGCGGGCGCGGATCTGCTGGGCCAGCGGGCGCGCGGAAGCCAACTGATCGACGGCCGGCGCCGCCAGCGCGATGGTGCGGGCCAGCGCCAGCGCGGTCAGCGCGGTCGCCAGGACGGCGGCGCCCAGGCGGCGGCCCCGCCACGCGAACCAGGCCAGAACCACACCTCCGGCCACGACCAGCGCCGCCAGCGGGGCATCCGGTTCCAGCGCCGACAGCGAGCTCCGCGCCGAGCGGACTCCCTGGGCCAGCGCCGCCGGCAGTCCCTCGGCCACCACCAGCACCGCCGGCAGCAGCAGAGCCTGCGCCAGAAAGACGCCTCGGATCCGCTGGGGCGAAGCCTGCGCCAGTTCGTTGGCGATCCAGATGGCCAGCGCCGGCGCCGTCACCAGCACGTAACCTGGCAGCTTGGCCTTGGAAGCGGAAAAGAAGATGACCACCGGGATTATCCAGGCCAGCAGGAACATGCGCCTCGGGTCTTTGCGCAGTCCCCTCCAGCCCAGGGCTGCGACGTTCGCCACCACCAGGGCCAGGTGGGCTGTCCAGGGAAAGACCAGCCCGGCCAGCACCGGCAGGTAATACCACCAGGGGCCGGGGTGGGCCAGTTCCTCGGTGGTGAAGCGGCGAAAGTGGTGCTTCAGGATGAAGTCCTCGATGAACCGCTCGCCGTGACGGAGGTAGACCGCGACGTACCAGGGTATGGCCAGCACCAGGAAGAGCAGGAGCGGGCCCGGGGCCAGGACGCGGAACAGCCAGCGCCACTGGCCCACCCCCAGGCAATAGGCGGCCAGGGTGAGGGCCGAGAGCAGGATGGCCGTCGGGCCCTTGGCCAGCACGGCCACCGCCAGCAGGCCGTAGAAGCCGTAGAGCAGCGCCTCGCGCCCCTGCCACACCCAAAGCGCCAGGAAGCCCAGGGCACCGGCCAGCGGCGCGGTGAAAAGCATCTCCGGACTGGCGCCGCGGGCGAAGCCGAGCCAACCGATGGAGGAAGCCAGCACCAGCGCCGCGTAGCGCGCCGTTTCTCCGCGGAACAACTGGCGGGCCTGCCACCCCAACAGCGCCAGGAAGAAAGCGCCGGCCAGAGTGGCAGGCAGCCGGGCCGCCCATTCCCGGACGCCGAACAGGCGAAACGAAGCAGCCGCCAGCCAGTAATACAGCGGGGGCTTTTCAAACCACGGCTGCCCTTCCAGGCGCGGCGTGATGTAGTCGCCACGGACCAACATCTCCCGGGCCACCTGCGCGTAGCGAGGTTCGTCAGGCCCGATCAATCCCACCGCGCCGAGGCCGAAAAAGTAAAGCAACAGGACAGCGGCGGCCAGGAAAACAGCGAGGCGCATCGAGGCTGTGGTAGGAGAGGTATCCTCACCTGTCCCTGCGTTTGCTCCCGGCCCGGCCGAATGCCGGACCCGGCGCAGCAGCGGCGCGATGCCTCCCCCGCTCGCCCAGTGTACAATGCACGGCTTGCTTCGCCACAAGATAGAGTACGCGATCGCCAGGGCGATTCTGAGTGTCCTGAGCTGGCTGCCGCGGCCGGCAGCGCAGCGCGCGGCCGCCCTGGCCGTCATCCTCGTCTACTGGCTGGTCCCCCGCTTTCGCCGGGTCGCCGATCACAACCTGCGGATGGCTTGGCCGGAACTGAGCCCCGCCGAGCGGCGCCGCATCGTGCGCGGCGTCTACCTCAGCCTGAGCCGTATGCTGGCTGAATTCGCCCACTTCCCGCACTACTCCAGAGAGAACGTCGCGCAGGTGATCGCCTACGATGGTTTCGAGAACTATGCCGAAGCGGTGAAGCGGGGCCGCGGTGTGCTTTTCCTGACGGGCCACCTCGGCGCCTGGGAACTGGGCGCCTTCGCTCAGTCCGTATATGGCCACCCGCTTCACGTTGTCATCCGCGCCCTTGACAATCCCTATCTCAATCAACTGGTGAACGCGCGCCGGGTGCTGGCTGGAAATCGCATCATCGAGAAGCGCGATTTCCTGCGCGGCATCCTGGAGGCGTTGAAGAACAACGAGGCGGTCGGAATCCTGATGGACCAGAACTCGTCGCCCCAGGAGGGCGTGTTCGTGGATTTCTTCGGCATCCCCGCCTGTACTTCGACCGGCCTGGCCAAGATCGCGCTGCGGACCGACGCCGCCGTGGTCCCGGCCTTCGCTTTCTGGGACCCGGAACGCCGGCGCTACCGCCTGCGCTTTGATCCGCCGCTGGAGTTGGCGCGGACAGGGGACGCGCAAAAGGACGTGGAAGCCAATACGCAGTTGTTCACCCGGGTGCTGGAGGAACACATTCGACGCCAGCCCGACCAGTGGCTTTGGATCCACCGGCGCTGGAAAACACGCCCTGCGGGCCATCCTCCGCTGTACTGAGGCGGAATGCGCCGGAGGCGCCGGAGACTTCAGAACGGGGACGGGCGGAATTCGGGCACCCGCGAGCGGACCGTCATGGACACCGAGTTACTCACCGCCCCTCCCGCCAGAATGCGAAGGCTGTGATTGCCGTCCTGGGTATCGAAGGGAACCTGCAGATTCACCTGGTAAAGGCCGGCGAATCCCGGAGCCAGGCCGGCGTAAGAGGGCGTGATGAGGATGCCGCCCAGTTGTACCTGCACCGCCAGGCGAGTCTGGAGCGGTGGGGAAGAGGGCGCGGGCTGGCCCGCCAGGATGTTTCCCAGCACCTGGCCCAGACCCGTCATGTAAACGGAGACGAATTCCCCGGCCTCGGCGGGCGCTGACGGGGAGACCAGCCTGCCGTTGGCGTGCAGCACTGCCGGGAGCTGCCCGGAAGCAGTAAAGGCGGTGAAGATGGCCGGGGCGGCTTCGGAGATGGTAATCGAGGCTTCCGAGGAGCCATTGGGCGTCTCCACGCGCAAGGTGGCCACGCCGGCGGCATCGAAGGGCAACTGCGCGTTGATCTGGAAGGGAGAGACATAAAGCAACGGCAAGGCTCGCCCCTCCAGGCTCACCTTGACCCCGTTCAACTGGGTCGGCAAAGGCAGCGCCGCCGCCGGCATCTCCTCGGCCGCCAGGTGCTGCCCGAAGATGCTGATCAAGCCTCCGGGCGCCAGCGCCGGCGTAAACGAGGCCCCATTGACGGTGGAGCCGGCCGAAATAGCCGGGGCGGGGGCCAGCACGAACGGCGGGTTCTCGATTTCTGACCCGTCCGTGCGGATGGCCCGCAACGTCATCCGGTAGCACTGCAGCGATCCCGCCAGGCACTGCACCTCGACCCGCATGTAATGGTACGTGGACTCGCCCTTGGCCACCATCTCCCGCGGATAGACCGGATAAAGCCGGGCCCCTCCGCCGCCGGTGGTGATATAGACGGCCCCGCCGTTTGGGTTCGACGAGTACGTTGACACCACTCTTCCCTGCGAGTCGCGTTCGCTGCGTACGAACTTGCTCCGCTGGTAGCTGTGTTCATGGCCGTTGAGCACCAGCGGCACACCGAAGCGCTGCAGCAGCGGAGAGATGTGGGTCCGCACATCAAGTGATCCCGGCTCGTTCTCGTTTGGGCCGCTGGCGTAGGGAGCGTAATGGAAGTAGACGATGCGCCAGAATTTCCGCGTCTTTCCCAGGTCGCCCTCCAGCCACTCCAGCATGCTGCCGGTGCCGCCCAGCGCGCGGCGCAGCGAGGCATCGGTGTCCAGGGAGATGAAGTGTGCGTTGCCCCAGTCAAAGGAGTAGTAGCGCCCCTGTTCCGGAACCGGGACACCCTCGGTGGGAAGGACGTGGACCGCGAAGTAGGGGGCCGCTCCTGGTGTGTAATACTCGTGGTTGCCCGGGCAGGGGAAAAACGGCACCCGGCTCATGATGTTCCCGTTGAGGCTGGGATTGGCGTTTCCGTAAATGTCGAAGTGGTACGCCTGGAACTCTTGGAACGTGCCCCTGGGGTAGGCGATGTCGCCGGTGTGAATCACCAACGCCGGTTTTTCCTGCATCATGCGCTGGGCCAGAGCGCGCTGCCCGGGGCTGCCTTCGCCGCTGTCGCCGAACGCCAGGAAGGTGAAGGGACCGGGGCCGGCGGTGCGAAAGCGCGGTTCCTCCCCGGGCACCAGCAGGATTTGCTCCTCCAGCAGGACCTGGTAATAGTACTCGGTGCCGGGGCTCAACCCCGTTAACTCGGCTTGGTGCTGGTAGTAGGTGAAGACCAGGCCCGTCTCGGAGGGGAAGAAGGGGCGGATGCTGGCCGTGACGCTGCGGGAGAAGCTGCGGTCGGTGGAATAGCGCACCGAGCCAATGCCGCTTTCCGCGGTAGTCCAGACGATGGTGACGCGGTCAGCGCCGGCATTCTGGAGATACGGATAGCGCAGCAGCGTGGCTGCCTGGGCAACGGCAGCCGTACAAAAGGCTACCAGGACGACGCGGCACGCGGCCTTCATGGCCTCTTGGGTTTCCGGCGCAGCCCGGCGCGTAGCTGCCAATCAGTAATTCTCCCCTGCGCTCCCTCCCGCCGAGCAGTTCCCCCTACTCCCTGCCAGAGCCCACTGGCAAGAGAGGCGCACACGGAGCAGAGACGAAGCCCCTGTTCGCTGCGCCGATTCTATCACAGGCGCAGCCATGCCCATTACGCCCGCCTCGCCCCGCCTCGTCGAAACGGTACCAACTGCACGCTGGTTCTGCAGGCGCGGTGCTGCCCACGGCCCGTACGACAATTCGGAGCCAGGTCTCCTGCTCCGTCACCGAGTGGCCAGGAAATAGGGGGGCGCGGTCTGGCCGCCAATACTGAGTACCAGGGATGTGCGGCTGTCGGCCGGGGTGCCGCCGGCCAGCCGGACATTCACCTGGTAGAGCCCCACAAACCCCGGCGTCAACCCCGAGAACTCCACTCCCGCCGGCACGTTGCCGATGGTAACCGTGGCCGGTTCCAGGGTGGTGGCCGGGGGGTCGGACGGAGCGCCCTGGCCGGTGACCGGCGAGCCGGTGACCGCGCCCAGTCCGGTCGCGTAAACCACGATCACCTCACCGGCGCTAGCCGGGTTGCTGGCCGTGATCGGGCTCCCATCAGCGTGCACCGCTACAAAGACGCCTGGGGAAACCGAGCCGACGTTGGCCGAAATGCTGTTGCTCGCCACCCCCTGGACGCTCACCGTGATGGTGGCAGTCCCGGGAGAAATCTCCCAGGGCAACTGCACGTTCACCTGGCCGGGCGACACGAACAGCAGGGGCGCGGCGACACGGTTGATCTGGACGGCCACCTGGGCCAGTTCGGTGGGCAGGGGCAACGCGGAGGCCGCCGCGGTCACGTTGCCGATGCCCAGCCCGAACAAGCTGATCAGGGACCCGGGAGCCAACACCGCTCCCGAGAAGGTGGCGGCGTTCACCGCCCCGCCGCTGGAGAGGCGCGGCACGCTGTAGCCGCCCGCCGCCAGCTCGTTGAGAATGTAGTTTCCCCGCTCGCGGGCATACAGGCGCAGGAAGTTCACCGCCTCCTCGAAGTCCTGGTTGCTGGAGCTGGTGAGCAGGCCCGTCTTCGGATCCTGCTTCTGCTTGTTCCGGTCGTCGTAGGCGGCCTGCCGGATCTGGTTGTACTCGCGCTCGATCTCCTGGGCCAGCCACCCGTTCTCTCCGCCGGCCAGCGACACGCACTTGGCCAGCGCCTCCAGGTAAGCGGTGCGCAACTCGGGCACCGCCAGGGCTCGCTTCATCAGCACGTTCTGGCTGGTGTTGTGCCAGATCGAGCCGTTCAATCCGGCGAAGGCGTTGCTCTTGTCCCAGGCGATGAACCGGGAGAGAGTCTTGCCCCAGAAGCGGTAGAAGTAGAAATTGTTCATCCCGAAATCGCCCAGGATTCCGTCCTGGTCGGACAGGAGGCTCTCCACCGCTACGTGAACCAGGAACAGCCTCAAATCCAGGTACTGGGCCACGGCCTGCGAAAAATCGGTGTCGGAAGACTGGTTGATAGTCCGGATCATATCCACGATCGGCTTGGGGTCGGGGTCCAGCTCGTGGGTTTCGGGCTTGAACGGGAGCGGCGAGTAGAGGGCCGGGTTCGACCCCTTGTACTCGAAGTAGTACGGCTCGGCCCCGGCCGGATAGTCGTACTTGTACAGGTAGCCTTCCTTTTCGTTGAAGTTGCGCTTCAGGAAGTCCTTGTCCACCGACTCCACAATCGTGTAAAGGCCGATGTACTCGTCGTTCACGTACAGGCGGGTGTGAGCTTCGCGCGAGCCGGGCACGCCCATGCGTCGAAAGACGAGCATGCTCAGGCGCTCGTGGAGCATCGAGGGGTCCTGGGTGTTGGCGCGCAGGATGAGGGACTTCAGGCCGAACAGGTCCTGCTTCTCTTCAAAGCGGTCGAAGTCCACGCGCAGGCTGGGCTTGACGGGGCTGCGGCTGCCGGTGCCGCGCGAGCGGATGCCGATGTCCAGCAGCGTCGTCCTGCGCCCCTGATAGACCCAGGTGAAATCGCAGGGGTAGTAGGTGTTGGACAGGTAGTCCTTCTTCAGCGTCTGCCAGTCGCTGGAGGCGATCGTCAACCGGACTTCGTGAACGATGTTGTCGTTGAAGAGGTCGTCCTGCGTTTGGGCCGGCGCACGGAAAGCGCCCAAAGCCAGCGCGAGAATCGCTACAATCCAGGCTCTTATTCGGGCCAACCGCATAACATCTCTACTCCCATCCCCGCCGCGGGCGAACAGCCAGCCTGAGCCGGCGGTCTTCGCCTGGCCAGAAGCTTACAGGACAACGCGCCTCCTGGCAACGCGCAATCGGGCCGCCGCCCGGGGCAACGCAGGCCGCCTGCCGCTCCGCCAGGCAGGACCCTGCTTTCCGCCAGGTTGCCTGTTCTGCTGCGCCGACCGCTCACTCCGCGGCCGGCCGAGAAACCCCATCCAGGTCATGAGGCTTTGTGCTACGCTTTGCCGTGCCTATGGGGTGCCTGAGTGCAGTGTATGTGCCTTGCTGTTCGAGCCTGTGGGGGCCGGGAGTGACTCTCCGCGGGAACAAGGCGCGCCGGCGCCTGACTTTCCTCCTGCTGCTGTTCCTGCTGCTCGCTTTCGGCCGGCCAGCCCCGGCTGCCACCGATCCGGTCGGACCCGCGCATCCGGCCCAGAAGAAAGGCGAGAAAAAAGGGAAGAAGAAAAAAGAGGCGGCAGCGGCCAAGCGCGCTGAAGAAGACGTGGAAGAGGAGGAAGAAGAAGCACCCCTGTCCGGCGTCCGCTTTGCCATGAAGAGGCACCCCACCCTGGTGCTGGGCGAGAACGTGCAGATTCGTTTTCGCGCCAAGCTCCAGGCCGATTTCCGCGGCTTCTCCCCCGATCGGTCGGCGCCCGAGAAGTGCGATCCTTATTCGGCCGACGCCGGCTGCCTGTTCGAGATGCACCGCATCCGCGTCGGGGCGCAGGGTACGGTTCTGAAGTACTTCGAGTTAGAGGTCGAGCGCGAGCTGCGCGTGGACCTGAAGCGCGCCGAATTCGAAGAGCTGACCGATCCCCAGGGAAATGAATTCAAGAGAGAGATCACCGACAGCGCCTGGCGGGACGTCTTTGTGAACTTCCGCCGCCTGCGCGCAATGCAGGTCCAGGTGGGAAAGTTCAAGGTGCCGTTCAGCATGGACGCCCTGTCCGGCGATTCCGAAATCGATTTCATCCACCGCTCGCGCATTGCCGAGGCGCTGGCACCCGGGCGGGACCAGGGCATCATGCTGCACGGGCGCTTTCTCAAGCGCGGCCTGAACTACCAGGCCGGGCTTTTCAAGCACGACGGAGATAACGCCCTTCTCCGCAACAACGACCCAACCGGGGAGCGGGCCTTTGCCGGCCGGCTGTTCGGAACGCCCTTCCGCCTGCTGCCGCTGCCCTCCCGGCTGAAGAACATCCAGATCGGAGGCGCTTTCGTTTCCACCACCGTCCCCGAGGGTTTGAAAGGTCTCCGCGGGCGCAACGTGGTCAAGGACACTTTCTTCTCCCACATGTTCGTCCACGGGCAGCGGCTGCGGCTGGGGGCCGAGGCGGTTTGGAACACCGGGCCTTTCTCGCTGAAGGGCGAGTTCATTCACCTCCAGGAGGAGCGCCGCGGGCAGGGGCTGCGCGGGGAGAACCTGCCGGACCTGGTCTCCCGCGGCTGGTACGCCAGCGGGGCGTGGCTGCTAACCGGGGAGAGGCAAGGGCGGGCCGTCAGCCCACGACACCCCTGGCTGCTCCGCCCGGGCATCGGCGCCCTGGAAGTGAACGCCCGCTACGAGCAGCTCCGTTTTGGCAGCGCCGCCCATCTCATCCGGCCTTCCCGCAGCCTGCGCGCGGAGGGGATCCCGTGAATGACCTCCTCATTAACCGACACGCACAGCGAGGCCGGATAGCCGCGGTAGCCCTTGAAGGCCGGGACGCCGCCGAGCTGCCTCGCCAGGGCGTCGGCGAAGGCGTCGAGCTCGCGGGTCTCGACTCCGGGGCGGACCCGGGGCCCAAGCTCGGCCAGGACGCGAGCGACAACCCGGCCGCCC
>CAYVGN010000028.1:0-3325 GCA_964451215.1 uncultured Acidobacteriota bacterium | reverse complement strand
CATCCGGCCTTCCCGCAGCCTGCGCGCCGCCAACATCCTGCCCAACAGCGAGCGGGTCTGGACTTTGGGCCTGAACTGGTACCCGAATCGGTGGTCGAAAATCCAGGCCAACGCGGTCCACGAGACCTTCGAAGATCCCCAGCGCGTACCGATCCTCGGGCGCACCACGTACTGGTCCCAGTTCTGCCGCTTGCAGTTTGTGCTGTAGATAGGCCGGGGGGATTAACCCTTTCCGGTTGGTGCTATCCTTTCAGCCAGCCCCCATATCCAGTAGCTATAGACTTTAGCAGGCTTGTCAAGCCCCTCGCCCCCGCCTCGAGCAACGCCTGAGGCTACCGCACGCGTCCTGCCGGCCGAGGCAGTAACCCCGGCATCTTGCTGGCTCCGGCCGCCACGATGGCAGCGCTACAGTGGCGGGCCCGGCCGAGCAGGGGTCCTGTTACCGGCGCTCCCGCGGCTCCGTGACCGCCAGGCGGCGCAGTTCAGCCTCTATGTGGTAACGATCCCGGCCGCGCAGTTCCACGGCCAGCCGCCGCAGGGCGACCGCCAGGATCTGGTCGTGGTGCAATGCTCGCAGTGACGGCTCGGCCGTCAGTTCCAGCCAGAGGCGGTGCAGCAGTTCCTGGTCCTCCGGGCGCACGGCCGGCGGGTGAGGGCCAAGCAGGAAACTGGCGATTTCGCCCTCCGGGCCGACGATCTGCAAGGTGATGCGAGGCCGCGGCTGGGGCAATCTCTCCCAGGAGCGCCCGATCCGCAGCGCCTTTTCCCGCGCAGAGACCACCGCAGACCGGCTCACCACCACCAGCCACGACTGCACCCGCTGCGCGGTAATCATGATGGCGTCTTCAGGATTGGAGCCCGGAGCCACCAGGAGGTGGACGCGCTTGCCCGTTTTCTCGGCAATCGCCACCACGCGGGTGAACAACAGTCGCTCGTATTCACTGAGGAGGTTCTGGTCCCCGGCAAGTTGTTCAGCGAAGTCGGCGCCCTGGATGAGCCGCGTGGTCATGACTACGACATCCCGCTCATCGGTGTCCGTGCGCTCCAGGGCGACCCGCAGATGGTCGAGGGTGTTGTAGTCGCGCACGGCCACCAGGACATTCCCTGGCCGGACGCCGACCATATCCCGGCTGATCGTTTCCGCGCAGGTGAGCTGAAACTTTTCTGTCTCCGCCTGCTGGGCGCGGCGTCGCTGGCTGATGCGCTCGGAGACGCTGAGGATGGCGAAGAAGGCCCCGGTGAAGATGGAGCCGAATATCGTGGCGTCCTGCTTGGTAAAGAGATTGACGATCGCCACCAGGAAAAGCAGCGCCGCAACCAGGCCCAGCCCCAGCGGAATCTCGGCCTTGCCGATCCGGAGGTTGCCGGGCACCCTCCACTCCCGCGGGGACGGGTCTTTGTAGCGCAGGACGAGCACGGCGAGCCCCTTGAACGCGAACGACCAGACGACACCGAAGGCATAGGCGTTACCGAGCGTCACGATGTTTCCGCGAGACCCGATGATGGTAGCGAGCTGAAGCAGCACCACCAGGTTGATCATCCGATGTGTGGTGCCGTACTTGCGGTGAGGCGCTCGAAACCAGTCCGTCAGCACGCTGTCCTCGGCGAGCCGGTTCATGACGCCGTTGGAGCCCACAATCGCCGTGTTGATGGCGCCCGAAAGCATCAGGAAGCCCACCACCACCACGAACGCCTGAAAGAGAAGCCTGAGCGTCACCGGCCCCACCACGTTCATGGCCAGGCCGGATATGAGGTTGCCGAAATGCCGCGGCCGTTCAGCGTCCGGAATCAGAAGCGCGGCAAAAAAACTGACCAGGGACGTGAACAGGAGTGAGTAGACGAAGATGACCATCCCGGCGCGCATCAGGTTCCTGTGCTTGGGGTGCTCCAGCTCGCGATTGACCTGCGCCAGTGACTCTTCCCCGCTCATGGCCAGCACCGCGTGCCCAAACGCAATCACAATTCCCAGCAACCCCAGGAACGCACCAGCGCCGGGGATCAGGCCAGAGTGCGAACCCGATTCGCTCCCGGGGGCGGCGGGCGTGGGGCTGGGCAACTCCCGGAATGTCCCGGGCAGGATCCGTGGCATCCATCCCAGCGAGTCCTTGTCGAAGGCCAGATTGTGCGGAGCCGGCGACAGGGGGAGCTGCTTCGGACCTCGCACGAGGAGGGTTGCGCCGCACCACAGGATCATCAGAACCACCATCACGGTCGTGATCTTCATGATCCTCATCGCGTCATCGGAAGATGCCTGGATGCCGCGAATGTTGCGCCACCAGAAATAGGTGGTGACCAGGACGGCGATCACCGCCGCCAGCCGGTCAGCGGTGTCCTGGGAGGGTTGCCAGGGATGGCCAGCGTAGGTGGCTGTTTGCGCCACCAGCCCCACGATGTATTGGCCGGCGGAGACACCGGAAATAGGGCCGGTTAGGATGTAATCGAAGATCAGGGCAGACACGCTGAGCTTGGCGAGCGTTCCGCCCATGGCCTGCTTGACCACGCGATAAACGCCCCCGCGGGTAAACATGGCGCAGCTCTCCACGTAAACTGCCCGCACCGCGTAACTGAACAGCATTACCCCGAGGATGAACCAGGGAGCAGCCCGCCCGGCTGCCTGCTCGGCGATACCCCCGGCATAGAAGGCCGACGAGCCCAGGTCATTCAAGACAATCGCCGCCGCGCGCCAGAAGCTGATGAAACTCAGCATTACGGTAGTTGCCACCACAACGCGCGGACCAAACCTGGCGGTTGTTGGCGAAGCTACAAGATCGGACATGGCACTGCGTCCCTGAAGCCGGAATTGGCTCGCTTCGTTGGGATGAACACCACGCTGTGTCCTTGGCTCTTCAACCAGCGAGCTAAACGGTGCTCGCGGCCACCCCAGCAACGCCCTGCGCCGCCGAGCACGAGAATGCTGGGAACCGCGACTAGCTGCCTCAACGCCTGCTTCTTGTCCCGGCAGACGTAGACCTCTTTGCTTGCTGGGGCCTTTGCAGAGGCTGCAAGTTCTTCGAGTAGGCCCCAGGCGAAAGCAGGCGAGCGCGGCGGTTCTGAAGCCCACAAGGGACAGGGGACAATCTCAAGTCCGATGAGGCGGATGAAGGCATTCAATTTCGAGCTGAAGGCGGTTGCGCACCTCAGGGCCTCTAGGGTTCCGTCGAGATCGGTGAACAGGACCGTGGTGGCCAGCGGGCGCTCTGTGGCTGTCTGCTGCCGAGGGTTCCTGACAGAGACATGGATATCACCCCCGACGCTCTGGACCTCGCTGCTCATGGGTGCCGCCTCCCTCGAAGGTACGGCACCCCCCTAAAGAAAACGTAAAGAA
>CAYVGN010000027.1:0-14641 GCA_964451215.1 uncultured Acidobacteriota bacterium | reverse complement strand
GGCGTACTGCAAGTGGCCGCGCGCCCAGGAACCGCCGAGCTCGCCGCTGAGTTGGCGGCCCCAGCGCAGGCCGCCCAGCCAGAAGCCGCGATCTCGCACGCCTCCAGCAATGCTCGGGCCCCCGCCGCAAAACACCCCGACTTCGTTCGAGCCCTTGTGCCACGGCTCCTGAGCTGAGGCCCCGGCCGCCAGCCAGAGAAGCAGCAAGAGGCCCCAGCGAACAAGCCACCAGCTTCTGTGTGTGTTTGTGGCTTTGTGGTTCAAGAGAATCTCAAGTGAGCGCGATGCGCCGGAGCTCGATCAAGGCGGGCAAGAGCGAACGCCGCGCCCGCCGCACAAAGAAAACCACACCGGTTCACGCGTCATCCTCCTCGAAACTCACCAACCAATGATAAAGCCCAGGAACAGTAGCGGAGATTGTATACCGGAGCAGCGTAGGGAGGAGAAGCATCTTTTCTGCGTGCTCTGCCGAGGTTTCGCAGGGCCCGGCTTTAGTCCGGGCCGCGCGCTGCCGAGGTTTCGTAGGGCCCGCCTTCAGTCCGGGCCGTGCGCTGCCGAGGTTTCGTAGGGCCCGGCTTTAGTCCGGGCCGTGCGCTGCCGAGGTTTCGTAGGGCCCGGCCCCGCAGAGCGGGGTCCGGGCCGTGGGCTCTTCTATCTGCCGCCGCGCAGTGATAACTTACGCGCCATGAAATGCTTCCTCAGCGTTGTTCTGACCCTGCTATTGGCCGCCGGCGCGACGGCCGCGCCACCCAAGGCCCGCCCACTGGAAATCTACTTCGTGGACGTGGAAGGGGGCGCGGCTACGCTCATCGTGGCGCCTTCAGGTGAATCGCTGCTGGTAGACACCGGCTGGCAGCGTCCGGACGGCCGCGATGCCCGGCGCATCCACCGCGCCGCGCAGCAGGCCGGCCTGAAGCGCATTGACTACCTGCTCACCACCCACTTCCACATGGACCACTTCGGCGGCCTGGGCGAGCTGGCGCGGCTGCTGCCCATCGGCAAGTTCTACGACCCCGGACGGCGAACCGAGCTGGCAGAGGACAAGAAGGCTTTCCCGAAGCTGAACGAGGTTTACCTTGAGGTCACCAAAGGCCAGAGCCATCCACTGCGTCCCGGCGACCAGATTCCGCTGAAGAGGGCGCCGGGCGCCGCGCCGCTGGCGCTGCGCGTGCTGGCCTCGAACGGAGATGTGATCAAAGGCGGCGGCCCGCCCAATCCGGAGTGCCAAAACGCCCCGCTCCAGAAGGACGACCCGACCGACAACGCGCGCAGCACCGGCTTCCTGCTCGCCTTCGGCCGGTTCCGCTTCCTGGACCTGGGCGATCTCACCTGGAACCTTGAGCACCAGCTCGCCTGCCCCTCTAACCTGGTCGGGACGGTAACGCTTTACCAGGTGACGCACCACGGCATGAACATCAGCAACAATCGGGCGCTGCTGGCCAGCGTCAAGCCGCGGGTGGCGATCATGAACAACGGGCCGCGCAAGGCGGGCCACCCGGACGTGGTGAAGTGGCTGCGCGCGCTGCCCGGCCTGGAAGACCTGTGGCAGGTGCACCGCAACATGGCTAGCAGCGACCAGGACAATGCCGCGCCGGAGTTCATCGCTAACCTGGGCCCGGAGGAAGGCTGCGACGGGCACACGATCCAGGTTTCCGTGGTCCCCGATGGCAACAGCTTTACCGTCACCAACACCCGCACCGGCCAGTCGCGCAGTTACAGAACCCGCTGACCCGAAAGGCGCGGCCCGGCTGTGCGGCGTCCCCGCGCCGTCCAGCGGGGAGACTCACAGAGGGCCGGACTAAAGCCGGCCCCTACGGCAGGCGGGCGAGGACGGCGTCGGTGACCTGGCGGGTGGAGGCCGCGCCGCCCAGGTCAGGGGTGAGCGCGCGGCCCTCGCGCAGCACCGCGCGGACGGCGCCGTCCACCATCTCCGCAGCCTGCGCTGCTCCCAGAAACTCCAGCATCATTTTCCCGGAAAGAATCTGCGCCAGCGGGTTGGCGAGGCCGCGGCCAGCGATGTCGGGCGCCGAGCCGTGCACCGGCTCAAACATGGAGGGCGCGGTGCGCGACGGGTTCAGGTTGGCGCTGGGCGCCAGGCCCAGGCTGCCGGTGATGGTCCCCGCCAGATCCGTCAAGATGTCGCCGAAGAGGTTGGAAGCCACCAACACGTCGAACGATTCGGGCCGGCGCACCAGGTCCATGCAGGCCGCATCCACCAGCAGCGATTCGGTCTGGATGTCGGGAAACTCCTGCGCCACTTCGGCGAACACGCGGTCCCAGAAGACCATGCCGTAGCCCTGCGCGTTGGACTTGGTGACCGAGGTGAGCTTCCTCTTGCCGCCGCGCCGCCGGGCCAGTTCGAAGGCGAAGCGGATGACCCGCTGGGTGCCGTGCCGGGTGAAGACGGCCGTTTGAACGGCAACCTCCTGCGGCATGTTCTGGTGGACGTGGCCTCCCACCGGCGCGTACTCGCCTTCTGTGTTCTCACGCACCACCACGAAGTCAATCTGGCCCGGGCGCTTGTTGGCCAGGGGCGAGCGCGTCCCTTCGTAGAAGATGGCCGGGCGGACGCAGGCGTACTGATCGAAGGTGCGGCGAATGGGCAGCAGCAGGCCGTTGAGGGTGACGTGGTCGGGCACGCGCGGATCGCCCACCGCGCCCAGGTAGATGGCATCGAAGCGGCGCAGCGTCTCCAGGGCGTCGGCGGGCATCATGCACCCACACTCCAGGTAGTACTCGGAGCCCCACGGGAACTCCTCGAACGCCAGGCGCACGCCGGTCAGCGCCCCGACCCGCTCCAGAACGCGCCGTCCCTCCGGCACCACCTCTTTGCCGATACCGTCACCGGGTATGAGAGCAATGCGATGAGGCATGATGCTGTTCTTTTACCACAAGCGGCGCGGCGGGTTAGCTTTGAGCTTTCAGCGGTCAGCTCCCAGCCAAGAGGCGCTCGGAGCCGTTGCTGGCTGATTGCTGATAGCCGAGAGCTGATGGCTCCCCTAGCGGCGCACGCTGTTGGCGCTGCGCCGATATTGGGCGACCGCCCGCGAATGCTCGGCCAGTGTGGCAGAGAAGCGGTGGCCGTTGCGGCCGTCGCTCACGAAGTAGCGGTAGTTGGTAGCCGCCGGAGCCATCGCTGCTTCCAGCGACGCGCGGCCGGGGTTGGCAATGGGGCCCGGCGGGAGCCCGCGCCGCAGATAGGTGTTGTAGGGCGAGTGGTAGGCCAGATCGCCGCGGTAGATGGCGCCCCGGTAGCGCCCGCCCAGCAGCGCCGCGTAAGTCACCGTCGGGTCACACTGCAGCGGCATGCCGGCCTGCCAGCGGTTGTAAAACACGCTGGCCACCAGGGGCCGCTCTTCCCCTATCCCGGTTTCCTCCTCCACCAGCGACGCCAGGGTGACGATCTCGTGCACCGGGCGCCGGGGCTTGTGCCGCTCTTCCAGCTCCCGGTATACCCTCCGAAAGCGCGCCACCATGGCCGCCACCATCTCACCGGCGGTCGTTCGCCGCACGAAAAGATAGGTGTCCGGGAACAGGTAGCCCTCCAGGCTGCTCGCGCCAGGATCCAGGTCAGCGATCAGGTCGGTGCGCGCCAGCGCCTGCTGCGTCTGATCGTGCGAGACCAGCCCGGTCGAGGCCAGCGCCTCGGCCACCTCAAAGACGTTAAACCCTTCCGGGATGGTAACCGTGTAGTAGTAAACGTCGCCGCGGCGGAGCTTGTGAAGGATTTCCCGCGGCGACATCGGGCAGTCAAAATAATACTCACCAGCCTTCAAGCTGGCGCCCGGCAGTAGGTAGTGCAGCAGCAGGAAGGGCCACTGGCGGCGCAAGGCGCCGGCACCCTGCAACTGGGCAGCGATGGCGCGGGTGGAGGTGCCCGGCGGGATATCTACCAGGACTGGTTGTTGCCAGCCGCGGTAGGGGCGGCTGACCTGGTAGAGCACATAGCTGAGCAGCAGGCCTGCGGCCACAAGCAGCGCTAGCAGGGGGTAGAGCAGGCGGCGCGTCATTTCGTTTCCGGCGGCGCTGCCGCGCCCGCCTCGGGGCTGGTGGCAGCCAGGTTCTGGCAGTCCAGGTAACTCTGCAAGAGCAGCACGGCGGCCAGGCGGTCCACGGCTGCCGCGCGCTTGGCGCTGCTCACCCCGCTCTGGCGAAGCACCCGCTGGGCCTCGGCCGTGGTCAGGCGCTCGTCCCACAGCCGCACTTCACGGCCGGTGTACCGCCGCACCTGCTCGGCGAAGGCCTGCGCGGCCTCCGCCTGCGCGCCAGCTCGCCCGCTGAGGTGTACCGGGTTGCCGACTAGTACCAGATCCACGTTATGCTCCCGGACCAGGCGGCACAGCGCTTCCAGGTCCGCGCGCCGGTTGCGCCGCTCCAAGGTGGGCAGGCCCTGCGCCGTCAGCCCTAGCGCGTCGGAGACGGCCAGCCCCATGCGCCGCTCACCGAAGTCCAGCGCCAGTACGCGCCCTCGCGGTTTCAATTCCACCTCCCCATTGTAGTACCACCACCGCTTCCCTGTCGGTGCTGGCCGTGCTGGAGCGCGACCGGCTCGCTGTGATACCTTCAGCCTACTATGCACGGTCGCGAAGTCGCGGACAAACCGCGCAGCGTGGGCTTGCGCCTGCTGGCGGCGGCCGTCGTGCTGGCTTTCCTTTACCTGGCCAGCTCGCTGATGATGACGGTGGTCATCTCGCTGCTGCTGGTCTTCCTTTGCGACCCGGCAGTCACCTGGCTGAGCCGCCGCGGCCTTCCCCGGGGCCTGGGCGCCTTCCTGATGGTCCTGTTGTTGATCGGCGTCTCCTACCTGTTCTTCTACCTGTTCTACGCGCAGGTCCAGAGCTTCGCCAACGATTTCCCCAGGTACTCGAGCAAGCTGCGCCAGCACGTGGTCCGCTTCCGGACGAAAGCGGAAGCCATCCAGAAGCAAACGGCGACGGTGATCGCGGGCGAACCGGTGGCCAGGGAGGAGCCGCGCCAGGCCCAGCCAACCGACTGGTCGGCCTACCTGGGCGCGGGGCTGCGCTCGGTGACGGAGATTCTGTTCCTGGCCAGCTTCCTTCCCTTCCTGGTGTACTTCCTGCTGGCGTGGAAGGATCACATCCGCCGCAACGCCGTGGCGCTCATCGAGCTGGGCAACCGTATGGCTGCAGAGCGGACGGTGGATGGGATCACCATGATGATCCGCGGGTTCGTCCTGGGAAACGTGATCATCGGGGCCATCCTCTCACTCTTCAGCGGCATCTTCTTCTGGGCCATGGACCTGCCCTACGCCGTGCTGATGGGCCCGGTGAGCGGCTTCCTCAGCGTGGTGCCGTACCTGGGGGTGCTGCTGGCGGCTCTGCCCCCGGTGCTGGCTGCGGTGGGCCGGTACGAGACCCTGGCGCCGGTGGTGGCGGTGGTGCTGGCGGTGGCCGGCCTCCATATCCTCGCCCTCAACGTGCTCTACCCGAAGCTGATCGGCGCGAAGGTGCACCTGAACCCCGTGGTCGTGACGCTGGCGCTGATGTTCTGGGGCTGGCTCTGGGGCGGGATGGGCCTGCTGCTGGCCATCCCCATCACCAGCAGCATCAAGGCGGTCTGCGACAACGTCCCCAGCCTGCGCACCTACGGTCGGCTGATGGCCGACTGATCAGAGCGGAACCGCCCCGGTAGGGGCGCCCCTTGTGGGCGCCCTCAGTAGGGTTCAAGGTTCAAAGTCCGCCGACGCCAAGAACCCCCCGAAACAAGCTAATGAAGAATAATTCTTCATTCTTCATCCTTCATTGTTGGCGCCGGCGGCGGAAGGTCTGAATGCCCTGCAGGACATAGTGGGCGCCGCTGGCGACCACCAAGAGCGGGGTCAGCACTAACAGAGCGGCGCGCAACTGGTGCAGCCAGCGATACCCGTATACTTCATCCAGAAGCAAGGCAAAGACAGTGGCCACCTGCACCACGGTGTTCGCCTTGCCCAGCACGGTAGGAGGGAAGCGGCGGACGTCGGTGGTCAGCACCAGGAGCGCGACGCCCACCACCAGGAGGGCGTCGCGCCCCAGGACCAGCCCGGCCACCAGCCACGGCACTTCGCCGGTGAGTCCCAGGACCAGGAACGAGGAGCTGAGCAGCAGCTTGTCGGCCACAGGGTCCAGGTACATCCCGAACAGCGTGCGCTGCCGGAGCAGGCGGGCCAGCACACCATCCAGGCTGTCGGAAATCCCAGCGGCGATAAACAGGATCAGCGCCCAGGTGAGGTCACGCTGCCAGAGGAAGAGCAGGATCACAGGAATGAACGCCAGGCGGAGCAGGGTGAGCAGGTTGGGCAGGGTCAGAATCCGGGTGGAAAGCTCCATGGCGTCCCGCTGCGACAGACCCTCTTCACTGTCCGGGCAGGCACGACTGCCTGTCCTACAATCACAGGTGCTGCCCCGCGCGCAAGAATTCCAGGACGGTTAAGCCGATCTTTCTTTCAAAGCGCTCGGCCAGCGACGGAATCTCCCCCACCGTCTCGTCCATCGCCATGCGTTCCACCCGATGCATGGGGTAGAAAACCGTCGAGAGCGCACCAACGCCGGCCTCCCCGGCGGCGATCTGGCGCAACAACTCCTCGAAGGAGTTCAGGTCGATGCCCCGGATGGTGATGCCGGCCGGTGTCAGCGCCACCAGTTCGCCCCAGATTCGCTCCCTGGGCGCGTGCAGGGTCAGGACCACGATCGATTGAGTCTCCATGAAGCCCCCGCCTTGTCCGCGCGTCGCTGCCGCCCCACTATTGTCCGGCAGGCGCATCTGCCCTTCCGTATCGTGCTCCCGCGCCGCAGCCCAGCGCAAGCCCCTTCTGCCAGGGCCGACATGCGGGACGCCTCCTCGGCTGGGAACAGCCACCCCGGCCTTGTTGCTGATGACGGTGAGGTGGCGCGTGCCCTTGCGGCGCAGGGCCCCGATCAGGTTCTCGGGAATGCCGCACAGGCCGAAGCCGCCCATCATGATCGCGGCGCCATCGGGGATGTCGGCCACCGCCTCGTCCGCGCTCAGAAGCGTCTTATCCACGTCGCCTCCCTCGACTGGCTTCAGACTTCAGGTGCCGGCCGGGTGCATTTTCCAGAAGCCTATAGCCTAGAGCCTGAGGCCTAGAGCGTAGAGCCTCAAGCCTAGAGGCTAGAGCCTGAAGCCTAAAGCCTAGACCAGTTTCTTGAGCCTCTCGCGCAGCTCCTGGGCGGCCTCGAACTCCCGCTCCAGAGCGCGCGAGCGCAGGTTATCGCGCAGGTACTCCAGCTTTTGGAGCAAGGCGTCGAGCGCCTCCTGGATGTTGTCGGTGTTGGTGAGGCAGATGTCCCGCCAGAGCGCATAGGGGCTTTCGGCCAGGCGGGTGGTGTCGCGCAGGCCGGCGGCCGCCAGTTGCAGGTCGTCCCCGCGCACCTTCTCCAGCACGGCGGCGGCCAGGGCAGTGGCCACCAGTTGGGGCAGGTGGCTGGTCCAGGCCACCACCTCGTCGTGCACCTCGGCATCCATCACCAGCAGCCGCGCCCCGATGCGTTCCAGCCAGCCGAGGAAGTCGCGGGCCGCCGGGGTCTCCAGGTCCTGCCGCCGCACAGGGGTCAGGACGTAGCGGGCGCCGCAGAACAGGTCGGCACTCGCATTCTCCACGCCGCGCTTCTCGCTGCCGGCCAGCGGGTGTCCCCCGAGGAACAACGGGCTGCCGGGGAACAGCGCGGCGGCCCGCTCCACGATCCGGCTCTTGGCGCTGCCGGCGTCGGTGAGCAGCGCGTGAGCAGGGGCGAGGTGGCGCAGGCGCGGCAGCAGTTCCAAGATGGCGGAGATGGGCGTGGCCAGGTAGATCAGGTCAGCGCCCCGCACGGCGCTCTCCAGCTCCGCGAAGCCCTCGTCAATGGCCCCAGCCGCTCTGGCCCGCTCCAGCACCTCGTCCTTGTCCACGCCGGCGATCGGGCCGCAGAAGCCGTGCTTCTTCAGCGCCAGACCCAGCGAGCCACCGATCAGCCCCACACCGATGATCGCAACGCGCTCCATACCTGCCGGCGCGCCTGGGCGCCGGAAGCTCGATTGTGCCACGGGAACCGTTTTCGCGTCAGCAGCCTGCGGCCGGGCCGCGCCACGGCTGCGCCGACAGGCAGAAGCACCTATCCCGCCGCCTTTTTCAGTATCCTGGTAGCCGGGCAGTGGCGGGACCGCCGCCCAGGTGCCGGGTAGTGGCGGGACCGCCGCCCAGGTGCCGGGCAGTGGCGGGACGGCCGCCCAGGTGTAAGGTAGGGCCAGACGGAGGAAGCCATGAGCGAGGTGGTAGACCGCTGGGTGGAACGGCTGAAGGGAAAGCTTGAGCCGATCGGCGAGATGACCCACTGGGAGCGGATGGCGGCGGCCTTCGAGCTGAAGCCCACCGACCTGGTGCCGGTCGCCCCCGAACTGGACTACTGGCAGATCACCTACGCCGGCTACACCCATCCCGAGATTTACAACGACGTGGACAAGACCACCGACGCCTGCCTGAAGACTTGGGCCGACCTGCGCACCGACGCCATCTGGATGTACGTGGACATCAGCCACCAGATCGAGAACTTCATCCCGCCGGAAAAACGGCCCCGGCATTTCCTCCACCGCGGGCCGAAGGACTATCTGCTGTTCAAGCCGCTGGCGGGCACACTGGAGGAAGCGATCGGGCTGTACGAAAGCCGGGCCTTCGAGAAATACCTGGACGGTTCCCGGGCGGTGACACACTACACGCCGCACATGCTGCAGTTGCTCGAGTTCCAGGAGAAGATGGAGCGCGTGGTGCCGGTAATCGTGGGCATCGCCTCGCCGTCGAACTACGCCGAGACACTGGTGGAGGTGCAGCAGTTCGTGCGCTGGACCATCACCGAACCGAAGGAAAAGGTGAAGCACTACCTGGAGCTGGCCCTCCAGGAGCGCCTGGCAGCGCTGGAGTTCTACGCCGAGTACGCGGGCAAGAACGGCTGCCGGTTCGTCTGCCTGTTCGGCGGGGCGCGCACCTGGGGTCCACGGCAACTGGAGGAGTTCGGCTACGTGGACCGCTGCTTCGCCGAAAAAGCCGCCGAGAAGTTCCCTTACGTGTTCTGGCACATCTGCGGCCACAACCTGCCGCAGGCGATGGAGGCGCTCAGCGGTTGGAAAGGCCTCAAGGCCGTGCAGTACGACATGCCGTATTACAGCCAGAAGCTCACCTGGCCGGAGTGGTTCGAGTCGGTGGCGAAGCTGTTCGCGGGCAAGCGCTGCGCCATGAACTCGCCCACTACACAGCTTGCCTGCCACGGGGCGCCGGACCAGGTGCGGCAGATGGTGCGGCAGTTCATCGAGCGCACCACGCCCCACACCACGGCGGTGGTGATGCCCGGCTGCGAGGTGGACTCCTTCTCGCCAGTGGAGAACGTGCAGGCGATGATCGAAACCGCCCGGGAGAGGCGCCGGTGAGCGAGGCGGGGACAGCGCGGGCCCGGGTGCTGGCAGCGCTGCGGGGCGAGCGCGTCCGGCCGGTTCCGGTCGGGGCGGTGACCCAGTCGGCCAGTGTTGCGCAGATGGAGGCACTGGGCACTCACTGGCCGGACGCTCACTTTGATGCTTCCCTGATGGCCGGCCTGGCCGCCGGCGCCCACACCCTGCTCGGGTTCGACCTGGTGCGCGTCCCTTTCGACCAGACCATCGAGGCGGAGTTGCTGGGGGCCCAGGTGGACTACGGGGACCAGGTGTCGAACTGCGCCGTGCGCCGTCACCCGCTGGCGGCCGCCGACCCGCTGCCGCTGCTCCCTGACCTCGGCCGCGGCCGCCCTCAGGCGGTGGTCGAGGCCATTCGAAAGCTGCGGAGGCGGATGGCTGAGAAGGCTGCGGTTCTGGGCGGGATCGTCGGCCCGTTCACGCTCGTCTGCCAACTCCTGGGCGTCTCCACGACCCTGGTGGATGCCCTGCGGCGCCCCGACGTACTCCGCCCGTGGCTGCACTTCGCCGTGAAGCTCAGCGCCGAGTACGCGCGCCGCCAGGTGGAGGCGGGCGCCGACGCCATCTGCGTGGAGGACATGAGCGCGAGCCTCGACCTCACCTCGCCGGCAATCTACCGGGACCTGATCCTGCCGGCGCAGCGGCAACTGATCGCCGGGATCGGCGTGCCGGTGATCCTGCACGTCTGCGGCTCGAACACCAGAATCCTGGACTTGCTGGCGGCCAGCGGGGCCACCGCCCTAAGCCTGGAAACCCGGACCGACCTGGCGCAGGCCGTTTCGTGCCACAATGGCGGCGTAGTGGGTGGCGTCGCACCGGTAGAGGTGCTGCTCAACGGCAGCGTGGAGGATGTGCGAAAGGCTTCGGCCGCCTGCCTGGCGGCGGGAGTGCATCTGCTGGCGCCCGGCTGCGGCATCGCGCCGAAAACGCCGACCCCGAACTTGCGCGAGATGACCCGTGTGGCACGCGAATGGCGGCGCTGAGGCTTCCCCGGTCGCGGTGGTGTTGCTCGATCAGCTCGCCATCGAGCCCGACCGCGCCGAGGTGCTGCGTTACATGGGCTACCCGACCGGTGTCACCCCCAGCGCCCAGGTTGAGGAGCGGGTGGAGCAGGCCATCGAGGCATCGCGGGGCAAGACCAGGCCCCGCGCCACCTACTCGATCTACCCGGTGACGGCCCACGACCGTTACTCGCTCACCCTGGCCGGCGGCGCCAGATTCACGGGTCCGGTGGGCGACTTCCTGGGCCACGCGCAACGGGCAGCGGTGTTCCTGGCGACGGCGGGGCCGGAGGTGGTGGGGATGGCCGAGGACGCCGCCCGCCACGGCGACATCCTGGGCAACCTGGTCTACCACGGTTTGGGCGCGGCGCTGGCCGAAGCCACCGTCGAACACATCGTCGCCGACCTTCTCCGGCACCTCGGCCCCGGCGAAGCCCTCACCCTGCGCTACAGCCCGGGCTATTGCGGCATCTCTCTCACCCAGCAGCGAACGCTGTTCGGCCTGGTGGATGCCGCAAGTGTCGGCGTGGAGCTGCTGCCGACGCTGATCATGAAGCCCATCAAGTCGGTCTCGGGCGTCATCGGCATCGGCCCGGCCGACGCGGTCGCCGCCTATGGCAACCCTTGCGACCGCTGCCCGCTGGTGGATTGCGTGATGCGCCGCTGACCTGCTTCCCCTTCACCGGAACGTGCGCTCCCTCACGGTGGCGCCTCGGTTTCAGCCGTCAACCTCGGGGCGTGGCGGCAGAGAAATGCCGGTTGGCCCCGGCTACCTTCCGGAGATGGCCGCCCGCGTCTCCGACCCCGCCGCGGCCGCAAAATCCTCCAACGCCAAGTCCAGGGGCGGCTCACGCAGGAAATCGAGCGTCTGCATCTCGCGGAGTGCGGCCTGCACCTCGGCGTCCGGCGCCGCTTCCAGCGTGATGACAAACGGCAAGCGGCGCTTGTCCCAGCCGGGCTCCTGGATCACGGCATCAATGTTGATGGAGTGAGCGGCCAGGATGGCAGCCAGCGCGGCGATAATGCCCGGCCGGTCCTCGACCACGAAGCGCAGATAGTGGCGGGTGGCGCGCGAGCTGTGCTCGGCCGGCAGCGCCCGGGCCGCTGCGGCCACGCCTGCGTCTGGCGGGGCATGGTAGCCCAGCGGGGGAACGCGCAGGCGCGCGCCGGAGCGCAGGTCGCGGGCCGCCCGGATCAGGTCAGCCACCACGGCGATTCCGGTGGCATCGCCGCCGGCGCCGCGGCCGTAGTACAGGGTGTCGCCGCCCCGCCGCCCCTGCACCCACACCGCGTTGTACGCCCCCTCTACCTTGGCCAGCACGTGGTCCTGTGGGATCAGCAGCGGTTGCACCGACAGGTGCAGGGCTCCCGCCGCCTCCCGCCGCGCCGAACCGATCAGGCGAAGGGTGGAGCCGAGCCGGTTGGCATAGCGGAAGTCGAGCGGGCTGATCCGGGTGATGCCGCGGCAGGGGATGTCGGCGACCGCCACCGGCGTGCCAAACGCCATCCGGGCCAGGATGGCCAGCTTGTAGCGCGCGTCGTGGCCTTCGATGTCGGCTGTGGGGTCGGCCTCAGCGTAGCCGCGCCCCTGCGCCTCTCTAAGTACCTCGGCCAGCTCACGGCCGGTCTTCTCCATGCTGGTCAGGATGAAGTTGCAGGTGCCGTTCAGGATGCCGTAGATAGCCTGGATGCGCTCGCCCGCCAGGCCTTCGCGCACCGCGGCCAGGACCGGGATGCCGCCGGCCACCGCCGCCTCGAATTCCAGCCCCACTCCTTTTTGGCGGGCCAGGGCTTCCAGTTCCGCGCCCGCCTCCGCGATGAGGTTCTTGTTCGCGGTCACCACCGGCTTGCCCGCCTCGAGGGCGGCGGTCACGATCTCGCGGGCCACCGTGGTGCCCCCCACCAGTTCCACCACGATGTCCACCCGGGGCGAGCCCACTACCTGGCGCCACTCGCTGGTCCGCTCGACCGCCGCAGGCAGCCAGCTCGTGTCGCGGTTGTGGATGCCGCGGCTGGAGACCGCGGCGATGCCGATCTCGAATCCTGCCCGCGCCCGAATCTCCTCCGCGTGCTCCAACAGCGCCCGCACGGTCCCCTGACCCACGGTTCCAAATCCAATGATGCCTACTCTGACCACGTAACCTCCGCAGCAATGGAAAATGAAGGATGAAAAATGAAGAATGAAAGTTATGATCCGCGCCTTGGAGAGCTTCTGACTGCCTTTTTCGCAGTGATCAGGATCGAGGACAGTATTCTCACCAGCTGGTTGGTCTCGTCCGAGAGGGGCTTGAGCCGAGCGGCGGAAACAAGGCCTGCCTCTCCGATGAGTCGCACCCAATACTCTGATTCGCGGGCCTCCTTGTAACCGATCTGTATCTTGGCGATGAAATCCATCTTGCTCTGGGCCCCCTGCGCCTCATGTACGTTCGCCCCAATGGATGTTCCCGCACGGAGCAACTGCATTCCCAGAACCCTGCCCACGCTGTCCTTTTGCAGCTCGCGGTAAAGCCTGATGATTCGCAGGGAATAGGCCAGCGTTCTCCGGCCGATGTCAGGCGGCCCGGACTTCGGGTGCTCGTTCATAAGGCCTCATTCTTCATTCTTCATTTTTCATTCTTCATTCTTGGTTCGCGGCTGCTAGCTGCAGTTGATGGCCGCGGTGGCCACGCGGACCGACTCCGGCGCTTCCAGCAGGGCGGCGTGGATGGCGCGCACGGCGGCCGCGAGCGCCGCTTCATCCACCGCCACCGAGATGTTGGTTTCGGTAGCGCCCTGGGCGATAGCGATGACGTTGATGCGCTCGGCCGCCAGCGCGCCGAACAACTTGCCGGCGATGCCGACGGTTCCCCGCATGCCGCTGCCTACCAGCGCCACAATTCCCACGCCGGTCTGGGCGCGGATGCGCAGGTAGCCGTGGGCCAGTTCCACCGCGAACGCCTCCTCCAGACGCCGCTGCACCTGGAAGGCGTCGCGCTGCTGGACGGCGAAACAGAAGCTCTCCTCGCGGGAGGCCTGCGACACCATCAGCAGGTCCACCCGGTCGTGGGCCAGGACGGCGAAGGCGCGGCTCATAATCTGCACCGCGCTCAATTGCCCGCTGCTTTCCACCGTGAGGAACACGGCCTGCTTCAGGGCGGTGACGGCCCGGGCGCCGGAGCCGCCGCTATCCAGGCCGAAGGTGCCCCGGGGAGCGATCACCGTGCCCGGCCGGTGGGGCTTGAAGCTGGACTTGGTCCAGACGAGGATGGCGCGTTCCACCAGCGGCGCCAGCGTCTTGGGGTGCAGCACCTTGGCCCCATAGTAGGAGAGTTCAGCGGCTTCCTGGTAGGTGACGGCGGGCAGCACACGCGCATTGGGGACCAGGTTGGGGTCGGCGCTGAAAATCCCCTCCACATCCGTCCAGATGATGACGTCCACGGCGTCCAGGCAGGCGGCGATCAGCGTGGCGGAGTAGTCCGACCCGCCGCGCCCCAGCGTGGTGGGCGCGCCTTCGCTGGTGGCACCAATGAAGCCGGTGATCACCGGGACCACCCCGGCCTCCAGCAGCGGCGGCACGGCTGCCCGCAGTTTCTGCACGGTGGGCTCCAGCAGGGGGGTTGCTTCGCCGAAGTTGTCGTCGGTGACGACCAGCGTAGTGGCGTCCAGAGCCCGCGCCGGCGTGCCGCTCTGGTTCAGCACGGCGGCCACCAGCAACGCGCTCAGCTTCTCGCCGCAGCCCAGCACCGCGTCCAGGGCCCGGTCCGGGCAGTGGCCCAGGCGGGCAATGCCCTCGCAGGTGTTCTCTACCTCGCCGAAGATCTCAACGGCAGCCGTCTCGAACGCGTCCCGCTGTTGGCTGCCCAGCAGGGAGCGGGCCGCCTCCAGGTGGCGCTCGCCGATGGCTGCCAGGCTGGCTTCCATCTCGGCGGTGCTGCCGGCGGCGGCCGCCCCGGCTGCCCTGGCCAGCAGGTCGGTCACCCCGGACATGGCCGACACCACCACCACCGTCGGCCGGCTGGGGTCCGCCGTGGCGGTCTCAGCAATCAGCGCGGCCGTGGCCACGATCCGCTCGGCATTTCCTACCGACGTTCCGCCAAATTTCATTACCCTGAGGTTGTTCACAGCTTCCTCCTCCCATCGGACGCCGCCCCCTGCGGGGCTCCGCTTGGAAGGCAGCCGTCCCCCCGCGGCTTGGCGAGGCTCGCAGCCCCTCCCGACGCCGCCAA
>CAYVGN010000026.1:0-14742 GCA_964451215.1 uncultured Acidobacteriota bacterium | reverse complement strand
GTTTCCGGGCCTCCGCCAGCATCATGCCTCTCCGAACTCCTTCGGAAACCGCCGCAACAGCGAGTCTTTGTTCAGAACCACGGTGACCGTCTGCCGCCCGGGAAACGTTGTGATCTTCACCTCGTTGGCTTCCACTTTGACCGAGCTGACCGTTCCCGCAATCGTCTGGAAGGTGCCCGAAACCACCTGCTCCGCTTTATAGGAAGCCCCGTCCGCGCTCTTTTCGCCCAGCGCCCGAAGCTGGTCACCGACCTTCAGTTCCGGGAATGAGCTGCTTCGGGCGTCGGAGAACTTGACCGAGTCCGGAGCGTACCGCCGGAAGCGGGTGCTGTCGGAAACCTGCACCAGCAGCGACTGGGGGCCTTCGCGCGTCCGCGCCTGCACCACAATCTCTTTCTTGCCCGATCGCAGTTCACTGACGGCGCCGATGATGCCGCGCCGCTGCCATTCCTCGCGCTCCTGCTCGCGTTTCTGCTCGATGGCCGCCTTGGCCATGACGATGAGCTGGCGGGTGGGCAGGGTCTTGCCATCCGGCAGGGGCTGGCCGCGGGTGTACACCCGGTCGCCCCGGCCGATCTCCGCCAGCGCGATGGGGATCGCCTTCCCCAGCGTCTTTTCGCCGGGGGGCACGCGCAGGAAGCTGGCATCCTCCTCGAACACCAGCGTGACCTGGTCGCCGGCGTCGGTCTTCACCGTCATTAGCCGGGAGTCAGCGTCAATGGCAATTACTTCACCAATGACCCGGATGACGCCCGGGGCGGATTGGGCCGGAGGCGTCGCTGGCGCTTGAGCGCCTGCCGGCAACGCCGATAGAACTCCCAGCAACGCAATCAACACCACTGCCCTTCTCATTCACTAGCCCCCTGGTGGCTGCCCTAGTATAAACCCAGCCTGGCAATGCTTTGTTCCGGCTGGGTTTCTCCAACACTACGTCTTAGGCATTCAGCGGCTCGGGGTCAACGCCCCGTTGTCCATCTTCTGGGGTTTGGTCCCAGGGGTGGCTTGTAGGTTTCAACTCCCGACGGTGGCGCCGAGCAGCGGAGTACAATGGCCCACAGGGCGATTACTCACGGCGCTCCTTATGGGTTCCAGGGTGGCAGCCTTTCTCGTAGCGGTGGTATTGCTGCTGGTACTGCCGGCGCCGGGCGCTACCCTCAGCGGCCGCGTGGTGGATGAGAGCGGGGCGCCGGTAACCGGGGCGCGCATCACCCTGACCCGCAACGGCCAGACCCTGCACACCGAGAGCGGCGCGGCCGGCAACTTCCACTTGGCAGGCGTCGAGGGAGAAGTTTACGAGCTGCGTGTGGAGAAATCCGGCTTCTATGTCCTGATTCAGCGCCAGTTCCGCCCGCCCGCCGACTCCAGCCACGTGGACCTGGTCCTGAACCACCAGCAGGAGTACGAAGAGCGAGTTGACGTGGTGTATTCCGCGCCCGCCATTGACCCGCAGCAGGTGCCGTCGGCCGCCCAGCTCAGCGCCGCTGAAGTCGTGGACCTGCCCTATCCCTCCTCGCACGAGTTCCGCAACGGGCTCGCGGCGCTCCCCGGCGTGGTTCAGGACAACAGGGGAAAAATCCACCTGGGCGGGGGCACGGAAGACCAGGTGCTCTATACCCTGAACGGTTTCACCCTCACCGACCCCTACACCGGCACGCTGGAGCAGCGCATCCCGGTGGACGCAATCCGGCAGGTCCAGGTTCAGAACAGCCGCTACGCGGCCGAATTCGGCAAGAGCTCAGCCGGGACGCTGTCGGTCGAGAGCGGGGCCGGGGACGACCGCTTCCGTTACACCGCCACCAATTTTATCCCCTCCGGCCAGCTCAGCGGGGGCCTGCTGCTGAGTAAGTGGACGCCGCGCGGCTCGGTCTCCGGCCCCTGGCGGCGCGGCCGCGCCTGGTTCTTCGAGGCCCTGGACGCGCAGTACAACCTGGACCAAGTGGAGGAGTTGCCGCGGGGCGCCAACCGCAACGCCCGCTGGGCGGCCAACAACTTGTTCCGCAATGACTTCCTTCTGGGGCGCAGCACGCTGCTCAACTCCACGCTGCTGGTGAACGACGGCCAGCAGGAGCACCTGGGCCTGGGCCCGCGCGATCCTCTGGAAACCACCACCCGTTTCCGCCAGCGCCATTACTTCTTGTCGCTCAAAGGACAGCAGTACCGGGAGCCGGGCGTGCTGTTGGAGTTGGGCTTGGCCGCCAGCCGGCTGGGCGCGCGGGCCGACCCGCTGGGCGCTGCCACCTACCGCATCAGCCCCGACGGGCAAAGCGGCAACTACTTCGAGGCGTCGCGGTCAGCCAGCCGCCGCTGGCAGGTGACCGGAAACGTCATCCTGCCCGGTCGCGCCTTGCACGGCCGCCACGAGTGGAAGATGGGTGCCGACCTGACCTGGATCGGCATGGAGCGCCGCCTCGAGCGGCGCCCCTTCGAGGTGCTGCGCAGCGACGGCACCCTGTGGCGGCGCACGGTCTTCACCGGCCCCTCCGCCTACCGGCGCGGCAACTTCGAGCAGAGCGCCTACTTGCAGGACCGCTGGCTGCTCAGCGAGCGCGTGG
Source organism: uncultured Acidobacteriota bacterium (assembly GCA_964451215.1). Lineage (GTDB taxonomy): Bacteria > Acidobacteriota > Terriglobia > JAJPHL01 > JAPKYU01 > CAYVGN01. The sequence continues at coordinate 12,190 of CAYVGN010000026.1, read as the reverse complement.
CGCTGGAACTGGGGCTGCGCCAGGACTGGAACGAGGCGGTGAGCCGCACCGCCTGGTCGCCGCGGCTGGCCCTGGCCGCGGGCCTGTCGCGCCACGGCCACACCAAGCTGACCACCGGCTGGGGCCTGTTCCATGACACAGTGCCCCTGGAGGTCCTCACCCGGGGACTCGATCAGGCCCGCGACGAATACGTTTTTGCCGAGGGCGGCGCGCTGCTGCCGGAACTGGTCCCCACCCGCTTCTTGCTGCCGGCCGGGGGATTGAAGCTGCCCCGCACCAGCAACTTCAGCCTGGGAGTGGAGCAACGCCTGCCGGCCGGCTTCTACCTGCGCGCCGGCTACATCGCCCGCCGCACCGCCGACGCCTTCGCTTTTCTTGATGCGCCCGCCCGCGGGATCTACCTGCTCGGCAACCGCCGCCACGACCGCTACGACGCCCTGGAACTGCGGGCGGAGCGAGGCCTGGGCAAAGGCTATCGCTGGATGGGCGCCTACACGCGCTCCTCGGCCCGCTCCGATGCCGTCCTGAGCCTGGCCCTCACCAATCCCGTCTTCGGCCGCCTGGGCCAAGGCCCCCTCGACTGGGACACCCCGCACCGCTTGGTTTCCTCGGCCTGGCTGCCGGTGCGGGGCAAATACGGCATCGCCTACCTGCTGGAGTGGCGATCGGGATACCCGTTCAGCGTGTTCAGCGAGAAGAGCGGGCTGGTGGGTCCTCCCAACAACCGCCGCTATCCCGCCTACTTCAGCCTGAACGTGGAGGTGGAGCGGCGCCTGCGTGTGTGGAAGCACCAGTGGGGGTTGCGCTTGGGCTTCATCAACATCACCAACCACAAGAACCCGAACGCGGTGAACAACACGCTGGAGTCGCCGAATTTCCTGCATTTTTCCGGCGGCCAGAAGCGAGCCTTCGCCACCCGCATCCGCTTCATCGGCAGAAGCTGAGCCCGCCCGCGGCAACGAGAGCGGCTCAAGAACGTGCCCCATTGTTTGCTGTGGGCAGAGCGTGGAGAATGCGGAAGGGAACTGGTGGCGCAAGCGATATGCCTATCGTGAATGTTTGGAGGAAGTGATGACGCTTCGATTCTTTCTCGTCGCTCTCGTTGCTGTATGCGTTCCGTTCGTTCAGGCACAAAAGAAAACCACGCAGAAGCAAACAACGGGGAAGCCAGGCGGCACTGCTCAGCAGGTGGAAGCCACGGACCGCCAGCGCGATTTCTACCAGGCGGGTCTGGAGTCGGTCGGCCAGGTGATTCAGGAGGCCGGGGGGCTTATGAAGATGGCCGAGAGCACGGCGTTTAACGCGCGCGATGGCCGGCAGCAGCACCTGCGGCTGCGCAAGCAGGTCAGCGCGTTGCAGGCGAACTACGGTCGCTTCCGAGCCAGCCTGAATGCCGAACAGAAACGAAGAGTTCAGAGTCACCTGCTGGGGATTGAGGCGGACCGGGGACGGATGAACACGCACCTGCAGGAGATCAGCCGGGAAATGGCACGGAGCAGCCCCGACCGCACCCGGATCACGCACCATGCCCGAGAGGTTCGCGATAGCGGCAATTCCTGGCAGGTACGTTACCGCAACATGAGTTCGCCCCTGCGACTGAAGTGAGGGCCCCGATCACACCGAGCCGTCATGCCGGGTTGATCAGCGTCTTGCAACTGAGCGGTGATCGGCGTTAGGCGGAAGCTTCGTCCGGGATGCGGCTTGACTCCGGCTTTTTTCTCGCGGACAATCGCTCCATCCCCCTGGCGCTCATTCATGGCCGCGTTGAAAATCCAGGAGCTGCACCGCACGGCGTTCGCCGCACTGATGGGCGGAGCCGTGGCCCTGCTGGTGTGCGCGTTGCACCTGGCCGGAGCCCTACAGCCGCTGGAGAACATAGCCTACGACCTGCGCTTCCGGCGGCTGGCGCGCCCGGAGCTGGCCAGCCGGGACGTGGTCATCATCGCCCTGGACAACGCCAGCTTCGAGTCGCCGGAGATGCGGGAATACTTCGGCCGCTGGCCCTGGCGGCGCCTGCTGTACGCGGGCCTGCTCTACTACCTGCGGCAGGCGCCGGCGCGGGCCATCGGCATTGACGTTACCTTCGCCGGCCGCGACTCCAACCAGGGCGACGACGACAAGTTCGCCGCTCAACTGGCCCAGAGGCCGGACAGCGTGCTGGCCTTCTCCCTGGTGGATTCACCGGGCCGGGAGAAGGTGGAGGAGGCCGAGCTTCCGACGGACCGCTGGAGCGTGAGCAACGCCGGCTGCGGGAGCCGCGCCCTTTACGGCGGCATTGATCTGCCGCTGGACAGCCTTAGCCGCAAGGCGCGCGGCCTGGGCAGCACCACCGTCGAGCCCGATTCCGACGGGGTGCTCCGCCAGGCGCCGCTGCTGTTCCGCTACCGCCAGCACTACTACCCGGCGTTCGCCCTGGCCCTGGCCGGGCCGCAGCTGGCTTGGGAGCGGCGCGTCGAGTACCGCTGCGGCAGCCTGCTGCGCCCGCCCTCGCTCCGCCTGGGCGGCCGCAGCTTTCCGCTGACGGCGAAAGGCAACCTGGCGGTCTACTGGTACGGGCCCAGAGGCCGGGACTACGAGTACAGCTTCCGCCACTACCCGGTGTGGCGGATCGCCAACTCGGTGGCGGAGATGGACGCGGGCGAGAAGCCGGAAGTGCCGCCTTCCGAGTTCCGGGACAAGATCGTGCTGATCGGGCCTTCGGCCATCGGCATCGGCGACTTCCACCCCACGGCGTTCTCCAGCCGGCTGCCGGGGATCGAGTACCAGGCCACGCTGCTCAGCAACCTGCTCAAGGGCCACTTCGTGCGCCCCGCGGGGCAGGTGTGGGCGCTGCTGGGGATCATCGCCCTGGCCCTTTCGACCTCCCTGGCGGTCTGGCGGTTCGCCGACTGGCGCGCCTACACCGCCCTGTCGCTGGCCCTGGCCGCCGCCTTTGTGGCCTTCAACTTCGCCCTGTTTTACTGGACCCGGGTTTCGCTGGTGACGGTGGCGCCGCTGGTGGCCGTGGCCCTCTCCTACACCGCCGGCAACCTCACCCGCTACCTGACCGAGGGGCGCGAGAAGAAGCGCTACCGCGCCACCCTGGTGAAGTACGTGGCCCCGCAACTGGTGGACGCCATCATGCGCAACCCGCGCATGGCCGAGCTGCACAACGAGAAGCTGGACCTCACCGTGCTGTTCTCCGATGTCCGCGGCTTCACCTCGCTCTCGGAGAAGATCCCAGTGGACCAACTGGTGGCCACACTGAACGAGTTCCTGAACGAGATGGTCGAGGTGATCTTCCGCAACGGCGGCACTCTTGATAAATTCGTAGGGGACTGCGTGATGGCCATCTGGGGCGCGCCGCTCCGCCAGGAGAACCACGCCGAACTGGCCGCCCGGACGGCACTGGAGATGCAGGCCACACTGGAGCGGTTGAACGAGCGCTGGCGCCGGCAGAACCGGCCCGAGCTGAAGATCGGCGTGGGCATCAACAGCGGGGAGATGATCTTCGGCAACATCGGCTCAGAGCGGCGCATGGACTTCACCGTGATCGGCGACAACGTGAACCTAGCCGCGCGGCTGGAGGGCGCCACCAAGGAGCTGAAGGCCTCGATCGTGATCAGCGACGCCACTTACCAGCGCATCGCGCCCCTGGCGCAGGTGCGCGAGCTGGGAACCATTTACGTCAAGGGAAAGGACGTGCCGATCCGCGTCTACGAGCTCGTCGGCATGGCCGGAAAGGAAACGGAAGCCTATGCAAGCGCGCATGCTACCCGCTAAGGCGTGCCTGGCGCTGGCCTGCCTGTTGGCGCTGGCGCTGGTGGCGGCGGGCGCGGCCGGCCCCGCCTCCGCCGCCGCCCAACAGCCTCAGCAGGAGCAGAAGGACAAAGACAAGGACAAGGAGAAACAGCAGGAGAAGAAGGGCGGCGGCCTGTTCGGGGGCTTCAAGCGAGTCACGGGAATGGAGAAGGGCGAAGAGAAGCGGGCCACCGCCTCGGCCGGCACCAAGGGTGTGGGCCAGGAAGGGAGGATGGTTGGCGCGGTAAGCGTCAGCGCCGCCGACCGCGAAAAGGTGGAGCGTATGGCCTCGGCCATGCCCAGCCCCCAAGAGATGAAGGCTTTCCTGGAAGAGGGCAAGCTCTCCACACAGCGTAAGGGAGGTGGCTCATGAAGCGGCACAGCAGCGTGATTCCCCTTCTGGTGCTCATCTTGGGGCTGAGCGGCCCGCTGGCAGCCTGGGCCCAGTTCCGCCTGCCCGGGCGCGCCGGCGACATCTTCCGCAAAGGCAAGGACGCCACCGAGGGCCTGGAGGTCACCACCGAACAGGAAATCGCCATGGGTAGGGAAGTGGCCGCCAAGATGATCGCCTATTACGGCGTCTACGAGAACCCCAAGCTGGCCGCCTACGTGCGCAAGGTGGGCGAAGCGGCGGCCATGCAGGCCGACCGGCAGGACCTGGCCTACCACTTCGAGATACTCGACGTGCCGGTGGTCAACGCCTTCGCCGCCCCCGGCGGCTTTATCTTCGTCACCCGCGGCCTGCTGGAAAACATCAGCAGCGAAGCCGAACTGGCCGGGGTGCTGGCCCACGAAGTGGCCCACGTTTCCGCCCGGCACATCGTCAAGGCCTTCCAGCGCAACAAGCTGATGGCGGCAGGGTTGAAGGAGGCCGGCAATTTCACGCCCGGCAGCCAGTACCTGGACAACCTGGCTAAGGAGATGCTGTTGCGGCTGATTGACCGCGGCCTGGAACCGGCCGACGAGAACGACGCCGACGAGAAAGGGGTCGTCTACGCCTATAACGCCGGATACCGCCCCGACGGCCTTCGCTCGTTCCTGGAGCTGCTGGAGAAGGTCACGGCGCAGTCGGCCGAGAAGACGTCGTGGCTGTCGCGCACGCACCCCAAGACGGCAGACCGCATCCGGCGCGTGGACCAGGTCCTGGCACAGCGCAAGCTGCAGAGCGAGGGCCGCGCCACGCTGGCCGAGCGCTACCAGGCCGCTCTGAAGGAGTCAGCGCAGTAGTTGTAGGGGCAGGCCCTGCCCGTGGGCGGCCCCAGGCGCACCCCCTGCGCAGACCTTGGCACATGTCGCTGGACGTGGCAATTCTGGGCCGGATCGGCTACGACCTGTACTCGGAAGAGCCCGGGGTGCCGTTCCAGAGCGTGCGGCGCTTTTCCCGCTACCTGGGCGGCTCGTCGGCCAACATCGCGGTAGGACTGGCGCGGCTGGGAATGCGCACCGGCATCCTGGGTTGCGTGGGCCGCGACCCCCTGGGCGACTTCCTGACCGGGTTCCTGCAGGCCGAGGGCGTTGAAACCCGCTACCTGCGCGCCCTGGAGGGCTACCTCTCCTCGCTCTGCCTCGCTGAGATTTCCCCGCCCGACCGCTTCCCGCAGGTTTTCTACCGCAAGGAGGCGGCCGACACCCAGGTGGACCTGGGGGCCGAGGAAATCCAGTACGTCTGCGGGGCGCGGATGTTTCTCACCAACGGCACCAGCCTATGCGCCTCACCCGCGCGGGAGTCCACCTACCGGGCGCTGGAAAGCGCGCGGGCGGCGGGCCGGACCGTGGTGTTGGACGTGGACTACCGGGCCATGTCCTGGCGCTCGGCGGCCGACGCGGGCCTGGCCGTGCGCCTGGCGCTGCCCTTCGTCCACATCCTGATCGGGAACGAGGAAGAACTGCGCCTGGTGGCCGAGGCCAGCGACACGGCCTCCGCCGTCCGGGCGCTGCGCGACCGCGGGCTGCCGGCGCTGGTCTCGAAGCTCGGCCACCGCGGCACCCAACTGTTCGCCGACGGCCAGGAGTTCTTCCTGCCTCCTTTCCGCGTCGAAGTGGTCTGCAGCATCGGCGCCGGCGATGGCTTCGCCTCCGGCTTCCTCTACGGGGTGCTGCGGCAGATGGAGTGGCCCGACTGCCTGCGCTACGGCAACGCCGCCGCCGCCATCGTCGTGAGCCGCCTCAGTTGCTCGGAAGCCATGCCCCGCCTCGAGGAGATTCACGACCTGCTCGGCAAAATGCCTTAGCCTGGATCTCTCGCCGCGCCAGGGAGTGCACGGCGCGGCAGCTTCCCTGCCCCGTTCCCCATGCGGCTTCAGCGAATGGCGTCGCCGAAGACCTGGGCCAAGTGGCGGCGGCTGGCTTGGGCGCTTTCCAGCGGCGGGGAGCAGGCCGGGTCGTTCAGGTCCACGTCCTGCTCCACCACCGCCCATCCCTGGTAGCCCATCTTTGCCAGTTCATCCCGCACCGCAGCAAAGTCAATGGCGCCGGCGCCCAGTTCCGAGAAAACGCCGCGGCGCACGCCGTCGAGGAATCCAACGCCGTCGGCGCGCGCCTGCTCCAGCACGGCCGCGCGCACGTCCTTGAAGTGTAGATATTCGACCCGCGTTCCGAAGCGCCGCAAGGCTTCGACCGGGTCGCCGCCCCCGTAGACGTAGTGGCCGGTGTCCAGGCACAGGCCCAGGTCTTCGGCCGGGACTTCGCCCAGCAGGCGCTCGACTTCGGCGGGCGTCTCCAGGTAGGTGCCGGCCTCGTGGTGAAAGACGCAGCGGAGGCCGAGATCGCGGCAGGCCGCCGCCACCCGGCGCAGGTTGGCCGCCACGTTTCTCCACTCCGCCGGCGTCAGCGAGGGCCCGGCCCATGCCGCCCGGCCCGCTACCGCCTCGCGCTCCGGCCACATATCGTCGGCCAGCACCAGGAAGCGGGCACCGCAGGCCGCCAGCAGGCCCCCCACCCGCCAGGCCTGCTCCAGCACCTCTCCCAGACCCTCGCGCTCCTTCAGCTTCAAGGGCACAAACGCCGAGGTTAGCGTGAGCGAACGCCGCGCCAGTTCCTCTTTGAGCCGGGCGGCGTCAGTCGGCAGGTAGCCGTAAGGGCCCAGTTCCGTGCCCGTGTAGCCGGCCGCAGCGATCTCGTCCAGCACCCGGCTGTAAGCAATGGGCGGGCTCCAGCCTGCCACCTCCATGATTCCCCAGCTCACCGGCGCATTGGCCAGATGCAATTCCAGTCGTTCCATCGGATAAGGTCTCCTCAACCGTCCAGGGTCCAAGGGCCCAATGTACCTTGGGCTTTGAACGTTGGAAGCAGAGCGAGACGGTTTGCCACCCGGCACTTTCCGGGGTCACCGACAGTACTTCTGCTTCCGCCACGGGTCGCGGCTTCACCAGCAGCGAACTCATGTGTGCTCCAGGGGGTTCTGGGGCAGGAGCCTGGTTTTTATCGGACCCTCCGCTTCCATTTTTAAACTGGTGACCGCCGCCGCCCACACGGTGGCCTCTTCTGGAGAAGCAAACAAGCGTTTGGCCACATAGGAAGCGATACAGGTATCGCCCCGGCCAGAGCGCCCCACCAGCTTGCGTGGACGGAACGGCGCTTCGTGGAACCGGGCGCCGGCGAACACCAGCACCCCGTCACGATGGGTCAGCACAATCTCCCTGGGTCCCCAGGCCGCGATGGCCTGTGCCGCGGCTTTCATATCGGTGGTGCCCGCCAGCATTTCCGCTTCCACCGCATCAGCTTTCAGGATGTCGAGGTGAGAGAGCACCTGCTCCTTTTCCGGCCAGACGTCATAGACCAGCGTGCCGTCCGGCGCCATGACCCGCAGAAATCCCTGTACATCGGCGGCCAGCAGCGCATCTTTCCTCCTCAATTCCCGGATGACCTCCATACTCACCTCTCCCCGCAGCGACCCGTTGATCAGAAACGCCCTTGCTTGCAGGCCCTTCACCTGGTCGGGGGTGAACGATCCCGCGGTGCGGGTCACCGACAGGATCCGCTCGTCCACATTGGAAGTGGGGTAGTAGAGGCGCAGCTCGGTAGAATGGGGAGTATAGGTTGGAAAGACATCCACAGCCAACTGGACCAGGGCCTCAACCACACGGATATCTTCCCTGGACAAGCGGGTCACCGCCGCCGTTTTCAGACCCATCAGCGCTGCGACGTGGGCGCCGTAATTGAAACCGCCGCCATCTACGAGCCTGCTCCCCGACGGCGAAACAATCGTATCTTTTGTGTAATTCCCAATAATCACCATGTCGTAGAGAAGGCCGCTGCTCATTTTGTGGCTCCGCGGGCATTAGTCGGTTACTCTCACACGCCACAACGATGTTGCCAGGATCAGCGAAACAACGGAGGCGCCCAGCCAGAAAGCAACCACGTTATGAAAATCGTATTGGCGCACCCCGTTTACGATGGTCGTTCCCTGTTGAATCAGGTAGCCGCTGATGCGCTCCTGGATGGCGGCGCCCAGATAGCTGAAAACGCCGATGAAGCCCATGACCGCGCCGGCCGCCTTCTTCGGCACTATATCCGCGGCGAACAACCCGCCCAGAGAAGTGATCAGGCCGTTGATGGAAAGGCCATAGAGCAGAAATGCCAGCGTCAACACGAAGGGGTGTCCCGGCGGTGTGGAGAACATGATCAGCAGAGAGAGGATTTCCAGCACGCCGCAGATGAGATTGACGGGCGGCCGCCGGGCAGCAAACACCTTGTCGGAGACGAAGCCGAAGGCCACGCACCCGGCCAGTCCCGCCAGCGGGTTGAGCGCCAGCAGGCCGCCGGCCTGAAGAGTGGAATACCCTTTGGTCTCCTGAAGATACAGCATGCCCCAACTGTTCATGGCATAGCGCGTCATGGTCATCGTCGCACAGGAGAAGGCAAGCACCCAGATGGAGGGCAATTTCAGAATCGAAAGCTGCATGTGCCAGGTTGTTTTTGGTTTCCCGGCGCTGTCTGCGATTGTGACGCCGTGATCGTTCTTCCAGTCGGCCACCGAGGGCAGACCCAGGGTCTGCGGACGGTCCTTCATGAACAGGTACAGAATGAAAGCGACGGCCACGCAGATCGCCCCCGGTCCCACGAAGCCGCCTTGCCAACCGAACCAGGTCACCAGCGCCGATAAGCCGACGAACGTCAGGCCTTCCCCTATCGAATGGGCCGTACTCCAGATCCCGTAGTACCTTCCCCGCTCCCGATTGCTGAACCACTGGGATAACGCCACAATGCCCGCCGGCGCTCCGAATCCCTGGAACCAGCCGTTGAACGCCCAGAGCACAACCCACACCCACAGCAAAGTGGACCAGCCCATGGAAATGTTGATCAATGCCGAAATCAGCACACCGAAAGGCCAGAACGTTTTCATGTTGGCATGATCCGCCAGGAAGCCGTTGACCAGCTTGCCAAAGGCGTAGGCGTAGAATATCGCCGAGCCGATCGTGCCCAGTTGTTCAGCCGAGAAGATGCCGCCGTCAATCAGGGGCTTCTTGACGGCCGACAAACCCAGACGGCAGGTATAGGCAATTCCATAACCCATGGTGATCGACAACATCACAGCCATCCGGTTCCGCCTGTACAACCAATCAGTCTGCTGCTGATCACCAAGCAGGGGTTTGTCTTCTCCAGTGGCAAAAAACCGCAGAATCGCCGACACAAGCGGTATTCGGCGACCGCGCTCCTGAGTCAGAACTCCTTCCCCGCCGGTTGCAGATCCATTGTTCATGAGCTGCTTCTGCGTGTCTGATCGAAATACAGTGCCACTTGGGGACACTGTTTCATGCCCACGCACTCCTGGAGTGGATTTCCGCCAGCTTCACGGGCCGGTTTTCATTCACCGATTTGGCGGCGGCCAAGGCCATGACCACGGCAGCCAGACTGTCGTTCCCGGTGACGGGGACCGGCTTATTTTCCCGAACCGAGTCCACGAAGGCCTGCATCTCCCTCAGATAGGATTCGGTGTACCGCTCCATGAAGAAGTTCAACGGCAGCGACGAGTGGGTCCCCGTTCGGTCCAGGTACACGTGGTTGTCCGGGGTGTTGTTGCTCACCGCCACCATGCCTTCGGAACCAAACACCTCCACCCGCTGATCATATCCGTACACGGCTTTGCGGCTGTTATCTATGGTTCCCAGGGCGCCGTTCTGGAACGCCAGCATCACAATCGCCGTGTCCCAGTCGCCGGCTTTCTCGAACACCGGATCAACCAGGACATTGGCCCTGGCATACACCTCGTTAACCTCGCTGCCCAGGAGGTAGCGCGCCATATCAAAATCGTGGATCGTCATGTCCAGGAAGAGGCCGCCCGACCCCCGGATGTAGCTTTCGGGAGGGGGCGATGGATCGCGGCTGGTGATCCTTAGCACATGAGGCACCCCGATCTTGCCGGACTTGACCATTTGCTGCACTTTCAGAAAGTTCGCATCGAACCGGCGGTTGAAACCGACCATCATCTGGATGCCGCGCTTTTCAACCTCTTGATTTACTTGCTGGATCTTCTCAATCGCCAACTCGACAGGCTTTTCGCAGAAGATGTGTTTGCCGGCGGCGGCTGCGTCCAGGATTATCTGGCAGTGCGTGTTGGTGGGCGTGCAGATGGCAACAGCATCCACATCGGGAAGTTCGAGCGCGCGCCTGTAATCTGAAAACGTCCTGGGAACAGCGAACTTTGCCGCCACGGCTGCCAGTTCGTCGGGAAGCACATCGGCCAGGGCGGCCACTTCCGTTGCGGGGATTCGATTGGCCAGGTTCTCGGTATGGATTTTCCCAATCCGGCCGACACCCAGGACGGCAAAGCGAAGTTTCTGCGTCATGGTTTTAGTTCCTTTCAGGATCGTAATGGCGCCGCCGGGGGGCGACGTGAGACGAAGTTTCTACCCAGCCGCCCGATCGCGTTCAGCTCGTACCGCCGCCGATGGCCGCGCGGATGGCACGGATGCCGTCTTTGACGGCCTGCCGGGCATCCGGCAGCGGAAAGACCTCAAAACAGAGATAGCCGTGGTAGCCGATTTCGGCAAGCGCGGCAAGGACGCCGGCCACATCCAGGTGGCCGTGTCCGGGCGCCTGGCGATTGGTGTCGGCCAGATGCACGTGCCCAATCCAGGGGCCTGCGGCTCGCAGGCTCCCTGCCAGGTCCACCTCTTCGATGTTCATGTGGAAAGTGTCTGCCAGCAGCTTGAGGTTAGGGGCTCCGATCTCAGCCGCCACCTGCATCCCGTCTGCCAGTGTATTGATGTAGTCGCATTCGTAGCGGTTCAACGGCTCAAGCAAGATGGTCACGCCCAGTGGCTGGGCGATCCGGCAGAGGTCGGCGAGGCAATCGAGGGCACGGGCTCTGCGGGCGCGCCGTTCCTCGCCTTGGCACGGACCGAGCTTCCCGGAGATGAGCCCGATGGTGACGGCCGAACCGATTTCCCCCGCCAGTCGGAGGTGTGCGGAGGCGCGTTCCACGGCCCGGGCACGGACGGCAGCGTCCGGGTCAGAAAGCGTCAAGCCGTCCTCTGCGGCCGCCATCCCGGTGCCCAGCGTGGGCACCTCCAGGTGGTACTCCGCCATCAGTTGCCTGACGCCGTTCAGGTGAACGTCTTCGGCGCGCCGCAGATGAAGCTCGACCCCCTGGCAACCCAGTTGGGCCGCGTCCCGGAAGGCGGCGGCCACGTCGCCCCGCCACAGGATGGGCGCGAAGCGGGCCGGACTGGGGGTGGCAGTTAGGGCAATCTTCACCCCGGCGCCTCCACTGTTTCACGTGGCAGGTGGCAGGCCTCGGCGATCAGATGTCCTGTCACCTGCAACCCGTGCGCTCCCTCACGGTCGCGCCTCGGATTGGTGCGGTCAGCCGTTAATGGGCGGCAGACTGTAAACCGACTTCCAACCCTTGCTGAGGGGCTCCTGCAAGAACGGCCTCAGGAACTCCGGATCCTGCAGGCTTACCATCTCGGTCGGAGGTACTGTGCCCGGCGGGAATGCCTGCAGGATCTCCTGGCACAGCAAGGTCAGGTAGCGCAGGATAGCAGCCAGGGGCCGCTTGGCTTTGCGGGCCTGGCCCAGGGTGGGCCGGCCCACGACGCCTTGCGGAGTCCCGGCGATCTCGATGGCCGCGTGCCCCTCGCACTCGGACCAGCGGCTGGGCCGGCCGAATGCCTCCACCGCCGTGTCCATATGCCCGCCAGGAAGCAGCGGGACCGGCGTGGTATCCACGGCATACTTCATCTCCACCATCTCGGGGAACAGCAGCAGCCCCACGGAAGTCTCCGCTTCGTCGGCGTGGACGAAGTTGGTATCCCAATCGCCGCCCCGGTCCCGGGTCCGCCACATCTCGCGCGTGGCCCGGTGCCAGTCAATCACGCGATAGATCCCCGGCAGTTGGTACCTTTTGCAGAACTGCTGCATGGCGGCCTCCAGCACCCAGAGCTGGCCGTGGTTGTTCAGGATGATC